>NZ_JFHM01000031.1:0-257288 GCF_003664935.1 Mesotoga sp. H07pep.5.4 | reverse complement strand
AGGTAGTCTGGAAGCAAGACGATTCTTTCATTGGAGAGCCATTTGGCCCAGGTTTCAATTCCTCATAGGTAGTCTGGAAGCTCGGACGATTCAAAAGCGACATACTCAACAATCCAAGTTTCAATTCCTCATAGGTAGTCTGGAAGCCCTCAAGTTCTTCTCTCTCGTCATCATCGATTACGTCAGTTTCAATTCCTCATAGGTAGTCTGGAAGCTTTATCGCATGCCATCGTTCCGGCCCTCCTCTTTCTCGTTTCAATTCCTCATAGGTAGTCTGGAAGCTTAACCGCCTTCGGGCGGTTTTTTCATGCTAGGAGGGTTTCAATTCCTCATAGGTAGTCTGGAAGCTTTCGCCCTTTGCGGCTATGTTTTTGAAAGCGGCAGTTGCAGTTTCAATTCCTCATAGGTAGTCTGGAAGCAAGACGATTACAGTGGAAGGCCGCAGAGAAAGGCAAGTTTCAATTCCTCATAGGTAGTCTGGAAGCGGACATGGAGATCGGCTGTCTCAATGGCAATCAAAGTTTCAATTCCTCATAGGTAGTCTGGAAGCTTCGGCTGCGCTGTACCAGGTGCGCCCACACAAGGGGCAGTTTCAATTCCTCATAGGTAGTCTGGAAGCTGAGACTCAGGGGAAAGAGTCCGTGGGCTCATCAGAGTTTCAATTCCTCATAGGTAGTCTGGAAGCCTGAGTGATCTCGCTTGCTTCTTCGACCCAGATATCCGGTTTCAATTCCTCATAGGTAGTCTGGAAGCTCGCAGGTCTCAAGACAGATACATTCCTGGATCAGCTGTTTCAATTCCTCATAGGTAGTCTGGAAGCCCAATTGCCAAGTTCCTTTCCAGTCTCCCATCCGGGTTTCAATTCCTCATAGGTAGTCTGGAAGCTGAACACGAATGGCCAGCGAATGAGAGTGGCTTGCGGGGTTTCAATTCCTCATAGGTAGTCTGGAAGCGGAATACTCGGGCTTTCTTAGGCCATGATTAGATGTCGGTTTCAATTCCTCATAGGTAGTCTGGAAGCGTACTCTAGCTCTTGCTGGGCAAAAAATCCAGCGCTTGTTTCAATTCCTCATAGGTAGTCTGGAAGCCGGGATACTTCTCCTGAAGCCTCAAGCTCCCAACCAGTTTCAATTCCTCATAGGTAGTCTGGAAGCCCATTACTATATAGATTATAAAGGATTTTCAGCATTTTGAGGCAATATGAGTTTTTGCCTGTTTTTCAAAGACTATTTTCTCATGAATTGCACACAAAACTGAAGAGCTGAATTGATATGCTTCTGTCGATCCCCAGGTGTTTTCAATTTATCAGGGGTCGACGGAGCTAAAGAATTCCGTCGTCAGCTACTTGTTTCTTATCTATTCCGAGTATTTCCATGGTTAAGTAATCTTCTGACCTGAGCTTGTAGATTCTTACAGAATCCTCTTCTTTGTTCATTATTTTTCCTAGGCGTTTCTTGAGTGTTTCGAGGCCTGCCTTTGTTAGCTCTCCCTCAAATACGGAATTCTGAACCCAGTCCAGATATTGTCTACAGATTTTTAGAGCTTTGTTCACTCTCTTTTCACCAATGTCATAGACGAGAAGAATGAACACACTTTATTCCTTCCAGGGAATGTATCCACGCTCGCCTGTTATCTGCTTTTCTATTTTGTAAAGCTCCAAGCGAATCAGATACCGATACGATACACTTCTTTTCAGTCCCGGATGTTTTATCGTTGTTTTCAGTTTCTCATCGTATGCTCTCACAAAGATCTCTTTTCCTGAGTCGTTCATGTATATCCCTTCCAGATGTTTCGCGAAATGTTTCGCCTGGATCTGTTTCTTGTTTATCATGGCGAATATCAGGCGATCTACAAGGATAGGTTTGAACACCTCGGCGACATCTAGATTCAGAGAAAAGCTTCGAAAATTGGTTGTGTGAAGGTATCCGATTCTCGGATCGAGGTGAGTACGATAAATCTCTCCCAGAACGGTAGTGTAGAGCATTGTGTTCCCGAAGCTTATAAGAGCATTCAGTCTGTTCAAGGGAGGTTGTCTGGTTCTTGAAACGAACTCAAAGCTTGAGTCATCTATTATGGTATCGAAACATTTGTAATAAAGATCTCTGAAGTTTCCCTCTATTGCCATTGCCTCATCTATGGTCCCAGTGTCTTCAAGGCGTTCCTTCAGTGCGTTTAAACCTTCTATTTCTCTTTCGAGATCCTTTCCGCGTCTGTTGTAGTATGACAATACACTCAGCATGTTTTGCATTGACCCTCTCACAAACCTCTTTGCAAGATCCGTACGTTTCTTTCCATCGTTGTAGAAATTGGCCTGCTGCAGTATAAGGAAGCCTGAATTCAAATGTTCTCTCGGGTAGTAGGTTCCTGAATAGTAGTCATAGCGATTGAAAAAATGAAGAGGAATCTGCTTCTGAGTAAGAAATTCTAGAACTCTCTTGCTGAGATCAATTTCTCCAAAAGCACAGATGGAATCAGTCTGCTCGACGGGAAGATGAACCTTCTTTCCGTCCTCCTTTTCAAAGACCAGGGTATTGTTCATTCTCAAAAGCTTCCCAGAAGTGAAAAGATATAACATCCGTTTCATGTCATCACACCCAACAATAAGTGTAGTAAGCGCAGTTCTTACATTTGTTCTGTGCCCTTTCAATCTCTGGAATCGGGCCTTCAACGAGTTTCTGTATTTCTTCGCATAATTTCTTTATTCTTTCTTCTTCTTCTTCAGTCAAAGTAATTGTTATTTTCTTCTTCTCTTTCGGCACCAGCAGCTGTCCCTCGGCCTGAACTCCCATTTCCTTTAGCCTCAGAAGATAGAAGAGCAGCTGATCTCTCGCCCCTTCAAGTGAATACTTGGACTTCTTTATCTCGCTGACGATAGTTTTTCCCTTTTTCTCTTCGACCATGTCGAGTTTTATGTTGTCTATAGAGACATCTTTTTCTCCCCTATTCTCATAGGATGCTTCGTGAATAAGTCGGCCAAGAGACATTGAAGTATTGTCCTGTTCGGGAATGATTCGATGGGCCATTAACCAAGCTTCACGTCTGCAATTTGTGTATGAAAGCACTAGGCTTCCATTTATATCGATCATAGAAATAGACTCTCCTCATCTGATTTCAAACCAGTTTTTGTGTCATAGTAATACTCAAGCTCGTCGGAGGATACATAGCAAAAACCGTGCTGAATGTCTGGTAGAGTGTATTTCTTGGCGCCTGGATATAAGAATAGTCTAACGTTGACCACATACGGAGCTAGATTTCTAACAGCCTGTTTCCTTTTGGCAATATATTCAAATTTTGCCTCTATTGGTGGTTTTGTGCTGAGGACTTCGCAGTAATTCTCCCAGAAGCGCTTCGCCTCATCGTCGATTTCGAGAAAAACTGGAAAGCTGACGGCACCTTTTAGCTGCTCAATAAGGCTAAACTCAGCTATTCGTTCAAAGTCAAGTTTAACGAGTGCCTCCAGGAGCTCTAAGGATTCATTTTCAAGACCTTTGTTCATTAATCTGGAAAAGTATTGGTCTCCCAGCTCATATAAGGCTGGTTCACTAATAGAACCCTTCAGACTACTGAGTATTTCTCTGGTTGTCCATATTATGGTATCGTTATAGATCCAGGAGAAAGGCCTTCCGGAATCCTCCTTCAAGAGGTCAACAACTGTCATTTCACCGCGATTGCCTTCACATGACCTATTTACCCGTCCTGCAACTTGAAGAACGGAGTCAAGAGGGCCCAAATCTCTTATACAGTAGTCAAAACTAATATCTACTCCCGCTTCGATCAACTGAGTAGTCAAGAGAACTTGAAAGCCTTTCTTCTTCTTTATGTTTTTGATGATTTCCCGTCTAACTGCGGGCGGAAGACTCGACGAAAGGCAGTGAAGATTCTCATCGGTGAAACTCCCTGAATCTTGCAGGTGTTCGAATAGCTCTTTGCAACAGTTTATTGTGTTCAATACGATCATCAATGACTTATCTTCTTCCATTGCAGTATTTACTGATTCTTCAAGAAGCCCGTACTTGAATTCCTCTATGCCCATTTTTCCCAAGTATCTTACATCATACCTGTCAAGGTTGTACTCCCCTTTTATCAGGGGAAAAGATGAAACAAAGAACGGCTGTGGAATCGTCGCGCTGGAGAAGATTATCTTTGTTCCTCCCCATTTAGAAAGGTGTTCAAGAACCTCGCTTATTACCTTCCAGTACTTTGGAGGGATCGCCTGAACTTCGTCCAAGATGATTACCGACCCTGGTAGCCTGAAGAAGCGCGTGTTTCTTCTGTCAGTAAGAATGGAGTGGAAAAGACTGACAAAAGTCGTTATAACAATTTCACTGTCCCATGAATTAAGGAGAATATCAGCGAGATAAGCATCATAGTTCTCATTTTCGTCACCATCTTTCCTCTTTATGTACGAGAGTTCTGTTAGATGGTGTTGCTGAATAAGAATGTCCGACGTTACCTTGATTTTTGAGGTCTCAAGGACGTCTCGAATTGTTGCAAAAGTTTGGTCAATAATACTCAAAAAAGGCAAACAGTAGACAATACGGGGAAGATAATTCTGTTCTTCGGCGATAATTTCTCTCTTTTTGGAAGCGAGTGAAAGTGTGGCGAGCGTCTTGCCGATTCCCGTTCTTCCCTTCATCGACCCGACAGTGAAATCAAGATTAGAGATAGCCTCTCTATAGAAGTTATTCCTTAACAAATTCATGTCTGTCTTTGGTTCATCAAATCCTGCCGTGGTTCTGAAGATGTCCACAATGTCTGGTGAAAAAGTTTGCCTTTCAGATTTGTAATCGCCTCTGAATGCTGCATCTACTCTATCGGCCCAGGTCAGTAGAGAAAAAAGATATTGGAACAATACGTAATATTTAATCCCAGATTCTTCACGGTGTTTCCTATAGTTTCTCTCCCATGATAGTATTCTGGGAATTAAAGAAGGCAGATCTAGATCCACAGTTTCATCCAACAAATCTTCCATCCAAGAAAGGTAATTCTCATCGAGTTTGCGCACAATCTTTTCTAAGAATTTCTGGTTTTCGTCAAAGGAATCGAGGATTAGTTTTGGATCTCTTGCCGAACCATGATGGTATTTGATTACGGCCATTGCTATTAAGATAGCCGCGCCGGACTTATCCGGGATCTTGCCGTCAAGATAATGTCCCACAGATAGTGATCCCACTGCTGCGTGTTGGGACAACTCACTGTCGACTCTCGCTCCGGAGAGATGACTCTGAAAGTATTCGCTTGCTTTCCCTAGATCATGGAAGATAGCGATTCCCTTGACAAGCACACTAAGCTCGGACTGGCTAATACCAAAGAGATTTTCACAGTCAATGAACTTGCCAATATTTTCTATTTCCTCTGTCATTAATGACCAGACACCAACTGTGTGCTTTTCCAGGAGCCTGTCT
The DNA here is from genome assembly GCF_003664935.1 of Mesotoga sp. H07pep.5.4. Lineage (NCBI taxonomy): Bacteria > Thermotogati > Thermotogota > Thermotogae > Kosmotogales > Kosmotogaceae > Mesotoga > Mesotoga sp. H07pep.5.4. The sequence continues at coordinate 251,883 of NZ_JFHM01000031.1, read as the reverse complement.
GGATGAGATCTTACGTGGCTCACCAGAGCATCACTACCTCGTCTCCCGCGTCTGTAGGAATCTTAGCTAGCAGAGAATCGGGGTCAACGGACTGCAGCTTCAATGAACTTCCTTCTGCTTCATATGCTACTTCGACATATCTAGTAACGTGCCGCTGACTGTTCATTGAAGCAGCGTGAGTCTCCGTGAATATTTTCTGCCCGCTGGAGAATGAGAGACTAGTTTTTTTCAGCATCTCAATTGCGGTCCAGATTTCATCAGCCGTTTCGACAATCAGAGCTTCATATGTCTTCACATACTTCACCTTGGCCACAAATTCGCTTATTCCAAGATATGGGGTGTAGTAGCATTCGGAATTGATTACCATTCCTTCAAGCTTTTCAAATAGCTCGCTGTCAGCTGTAACAAACAGCCGATAAACGGGATTTCTAACCATTTCAACCGGCACTTGAATATGCAGCACGTTTTTCGTTGTTACATCGGCCTTGGTATACGAGTAGTTCATATTGAAGCGAGTCTTTTCTATCTTGTTCATTAACCGAATGCCAACTTTTGTGTTTGCTTTCTCCAGTATTGCGACATGCTCGCTACGACCAAAGCCACCACTTTCTATACCAACTATGGCACCTATTATGCCTAGAGCCGCTGTTCTGGGAGGAATCGCGTAAGTCAAGGAGGATGTAGTCGAGTATGGCTGCCGAAAATGAGCGTAGTCGCTTGAAATATCAAAAGCGAGGACCTTCATAGGACCTCACCTCACTCTGGTAACCGTTTCATTTTTCCTTCGAGCAAAGTATCTAGATCGAAGAGGGTGCCGTTTTCCACAATGTTAAGTCTAGGGTCGATTCTGTACCTGATTTCTTGTATTTTATTCTTGTATTGAGTGAGCAACTTCTTGAGATCTGATATCTCTAATCTGAAATCAGATATGCCTCTAATCTTCTCTTCCATCATGTTTGACTGGAGCTTAATCCCTTTGTCAAGCTCTCCAATATGAAAGTTCGCTTCTTCGAGATATACAACGTCTATGAGTAACCGAGGTAGTTGTTCCATCTTGGAACGAGTTATAAGATCTTTGGTACCATCCCAAATGGCATTGAGCATCTTTGAAAGGTCTTCATCACTCATGAGAGTGTGTTTTGCTGTGTTCTGATTGACTACCCCATAAAACGCAATGCAAGAATAGTTCAATGTCCACTCTTCTCTGAAGCTTCTTTGCTCCTTTCCTTCTTGCGAAACAAATGCTGCTGTACCCTGTGTGAAAACTGGATCCACAACGTGCAATGATCTCCCGAAACGGAACTGGACAGGTCCTGTGATTGACATATTCAAACCTGTCAGAGGTACTGTTCCACCAAAAAGCCTCAAGTCTATACACTTCTCCAACAGAAGCTTAGATGCCCCTTCACGCTTGTGCAATTTTAGTGCTTCCTCCACTGCCTTTTTGTTGTAAGTTTCATCTGTGAGGTCAGTTATCAAGAGAGATGCTCTCTTTTCCGAAGTTATAGGATCTCCAGACACGAAGAGTTCTTCACCCATTTCGGCAAGGTGATCTCTGATTGTTCTCTTCAGACGGACATCTGATACTATATTTACTCCCGTTGCAACATCCATTCTTGGCTTGTTGCTATCCATTGGGTCTCCATTAGGATTCCCGTCTTTTACATCATAGATGAATACAATTTCATGGCGATTCTTAATTGACATGCTCAATACCTCCTTAGTATCTATTGTTCAGCTTCTTGAACAATTTCTGCCTCGAATGGATCGCTTTCTCTTCTAAAAACTCCGGTTGCCAGTTCTCCGGCCAGGAAGGCGTAATTCAAGTCTTCGATTGAAGCTTTCCATTCATAGCCACTCGGAATCAAATACTTGTCAGCTATTTGTAATAGATTCATGATGGGTCCGCGCACTCTCACAGGGTCCATTTCCTTTGAGTATTGTGTTGTCTTCCACTTCAGATCTTTAAAATGATTCATGAAGTCCAGCGGTCTCATGTTATAGGCCTTCAATCTTAGATCGACGGTACTTGCTATATTCTTCTCCCTTTGGAACCTGGAAATCCTCGAGTGAACCTGACCAACAATGAAAAGAAATTTCTCCTCGTCAGTCCTGAAAAACGCCGGATATTTGTTGAAGAATTCCTCGATTCTGTCCTCTCTGTCTTTTCCCATCAAAGGGACACCTCCTTCCGCATTTTTCTGAAGCCTGTCTATGAAAAAGGCAACAGTAATCAACTGTTTTGCCCTTGTGGCATATGGTTCACCTCTAAGCTTCCTAGATCCTATGAACTCAAGTGTTCCTCTTTTCAAGGGGGTCAGAGAAACCGGTTGATCTTTGAATAACGCTTCGATGTAATCGAAGAAAGTCCTAAGTCGGTTGTCTTTGAAAACGTCGTACATCGAACCGAAGAGAACAGAGGGAAGATACTCCTCATTACCGAATACCGTTCTGAGTTCTTCTTCGATGTCAGAAATCTTTTGAGACATATTGCGCAAGCGGCTTGGAGGAACGTCTAAGACGCTAAGGTTGATCTTCATTTCCTGATTGTTCACTGTGTAGAAGATGAAGTTTAGGCTTGAATAAAGCCCTTCAGAAATTTCATAGAGCATGTGTGTTTCGAAACCCTTGAAGCGATTTGCTTTGTGAACTGTGTCTTTTAGGTTAGAGATTCTCTTTATGTCTCTTATTTGATCAACCGCTCCTTCAATTAGCGCGCTTTCCGAAGAGTGAAATCTTGGAATGATATACACTCTTGAAGCGTAGAAGTTCATTGAAAGCTCTTCATCCAACACTTTCTTTCCGAGAGCGATTTTTGAGAAACAGTCTTGACAGAGAGGCATGTTCACGTAGTAGTTCTTGTCATTCATCTCATGAGCAAAGCCTGGCTTGTCAAAAGAGGAGAATTTGAAAATATCACTCGCCTTCATTCCAATAGGCTTCTCTTCTTGGCAAACAAAGCAAGTTCCAAAGGTATTACTTGCCGCACTTACAACGTTTCTCAGGAAGATTTGTCTGAATTCATCTAAGTCTCCGGGGTATAGTTCCCTGTCCCCTTGCTTGATTACTACTGTATAGAAACGGCCTTCTTTCTTCGGTAGATTTTCTGCCATCTCATCTAGAGTTGCAGAGATGATCTCTTCTGACTCTACAAGAGCGGCTGCGACTTTTTCTGCAAAGGGAGTTTTGTTTTGCGTACCGAAATTGATGAATTTCTCAATAATGGCTTTTGATCCCTTGCCAGCATCTCTAAGAGTAAGAGACATCGGAACTTTAATGTTCCCTTTCTTCTCCCGGAAGAGGTAGTTGCGGCGAGTCTTCTCCCTTTTGTCGCAACCAGAATATCGAATGGTCTCTCCGTTATTCTCTAGCACAATTGTTAGTTCATGAATATATGTTTCCCCTATGTCTGTTGTGTACATCTGTGTTTCATCCTTACCCCTCGAGACAATTCTTCCAATTTCATAGGTTGATTTCAGCACTGTTTCACCTCCTTTCGCTGATTTCTATCATTCCAAATCCCTGTGCGTTCTTTGAACCTAGTCCCCAGGAGTAGGCTATCGATATAAGCTCCGGATCTGCGTTAAGCTCAAAGCGGAAGTCCCAGGCGATTTGAGTGAAATCCTTGTACTTGACAATTCGTTGAACTGGTCTTGAGGCAAGTTTGAAGGAGAAGGATTCTCTTGCTCTGACGGAATTACCCAATGCACTTGCCTTTCTGTTGAGGTTTTCCTGAATCTGAATTGTGAAATCTTTCTCTGCCGGATTGTAGAAATAGGTTTTCTTTCTCCCGTCTGCTGTCATGAGAGTCGAATAGACAGTTATTGGTGATATTGTTTTGGCCGCTATGTATTTCGTTTCCGGAAGTGTTGGTTCTACTTCTATCGATCTAAGATCAAGGGTTGCACCGAGAAGTTTAATCCCTCCGTTCTTCATAAGACCGTTTGCAAAGGCTTGGACATAGTCTTCTAGTGGCGATGAGAAATGCAAGCAAATCGGAGAAGTTAGCGAGATTGAGCCTTCATTAATGCTTTGTTTGTGACCAAAGAGTCGAGAGAAAGTGAATGGTCTTAGGGTTCTTTTATTCACGGTTAGGCCAAAGTCGTGGCTTTCCGGGATTACGTCTGAGAGTATCTTGTATATTGCCGACTGAAGTGGGTGTGAGTAGCTAATTGGAAGAGAGATAGGTTTTTCGCTTTTAAGTGAGACTTTTATTCTCAAAGTGAAACCTCCATAAAGCAGCCTCTTATATTGGTTTTTTGAATAAGTGACATGAATTCACTTGGGCAGTCTAGAAAAACGAAGCCCGGGGTTTCAAATGCTGCGAGCAATCGCAAAACCATCACCTCAATTCATTTTGCATATGCAATATTTATTTATTATTGTTCGGACGATGAGAATGTAATGCATTGCTTTGGCTACTCGTAATCTCGGTTCGTAAAAGGCTTTAATGAGGATTAATCTGTGTACATTATATCTCTTGTAACATAAAAATCAAAATCTAAGAATTTATCGAATTTTGTTCTGAAAGTCCAGCGGCATCTTTGGTTCAAGAGAAACGAGAGCTTCCAAAACCCAAGTGCTTCTTCAGTCAGAATGCAATAATTGAAATCATACTGCCACACTAAATATAGAAAGAGATCCTTCCCTGTAATAAGTGGCTGAAGTATCACCAATTCGAAGAGTGATAGGTTCTAGTCCAAGCACTAGTGTAGACAACACTAATAAGAGAAAGAAGTTAGTTCTTCTCATTTCGATCCTCCTTCTCTCGTTCCAAGCATCCCCCAAAAAACAATCGAATCCAAACAAAATTATAAAGGAGTTTACATTCAAAACAAAATTAAGCGCTTTCGATTGTTTAAAAAAGACCCGGCTCTGAAGCCGGGCCAAAAAAGAAGGTGAGATACACTGGGTTTGTTTTCGAGTCGCCTAGAAACATTGTGTTTCTCAGTCGCTATCTGTAAATTGCTATCATTTCACCAGCACCTTCATCGCTGTCTTCCAAAGTCCTTTGTTCAGGAACATGACGACGAGGTCTATCAGGACATCCAGAATGAAGTCGAAGAACTCGGGATCGATCTTCCATTGTTCATCTGGAAGCGCGTCCTTTATCATCTGCTTCACTTTCTCTTTCTTCTCCGGTCCGTTGCCGGGAGATTCTACGTAGCTTGCGAAGACTGTGATTAGAGATAGTAACTCTTTTATCCAGTTCAAATGGATTACCTCCTTGTACATTATTGGTTCCGGCGCTTCGCGCCCAAGTTCTTCGTTCCGACACTTCGTGTCCACGTTCTTGGTTTGAGCATAGATCATACTCTGAGCTTCGCTTACGTTCTTCGTTCCGACACTTCGTGTCCACGTTCTTGGTTAAGAGCATAATCATACTCGGTGCTTGCGCCTAAGTTCCTCGTTCCGACGCTGCGCGTCCATGTTCTTGGTTAGAGCGGAGTTGATCAGAAACGCCGACCATTTTAGAATTCTCTCGGAGGTGAATGATGTGTCTACAAGTTACAAAGATTTGCATGTATGGCAGCTCAGTATGGATTACGTGACGGAGATCTACAAATTAACCAGAGACTTTCCTGACTATGAGAAATACGGACTCGGTTCTCAGCTCCAGAGATCTGCTGTATCCATTCCTTCCAATATTGCCGAAGGTTCTGGAAGGCAGCATAGAAAGGAATTCATTCAATTTCTCTACCTCGCGAGAGGTTCTCTTCTTGAATCGCTTACTCAACTCGCCATAGCAAATAGGCTAGGCTACATTAACGACTGCTCCCTTGAATCAACTGAAAACGTCGGAACAAAGATTAACATGATGATCAACAAACTGATTAGTTCTCTAAAGAAACCCGGGCTGTAAGCCCGGGCATCCAGGAACGAAGAACAGATCCTCGCTCTGGAACGAACAACTAATGTGGTCAGATGAGGTTAAACAACTCGTTCTTCTGAGTGTCGATTACCGCTGCGTAGTCTACCGCATAGCTTGAAGGGATCACCTTCAGAGTTACGAGGTTTCCCATGACAGTCTCGACCTCAGCCTGAGTCAGAGTCTCCTTAGGCTCCTTTATGTAGAAGCCTTTCGACTTCTTCGCGGTTGAATCGTACCATCTAACGCTCAGGTTTCTCATTTGAGTTCCTCCTTTCATTGTTTAGAGGTCAGTTTTTTGAGGCCAGAGGTAGGAAGATCTTTAACTTCAAACCTCTATCCTCTACCCTCTCACATCCATCTTTTAATCAATCGGTCCGAGGGTCTGGGTTTCGATCAGTCTAATGTCGGCGATGATGTAATTGGTGAGGCTCGCGATGTTATAGGCTGCATCGTATGCCTCCTGTGCAGTCATTGCCGAATCGACGCTGAGAGTCTGTCTAGAGAGGACCGGTTTGTCGTCCTCAATGACGCCGGTATCCCAGGTGATCGAAAGTGACTTCTCGGTACCAACTACCATCACAGTTGCTCCTAATCCCATTAAAATTCCTCCTTTTCCTGGAGGCCGGGGTCAGAGGTAGGGGGTTTGAGGTATGAAAGATCTTACCCACCCGCTACCACGTACCCGCAACCTCTGTTTTTCTTCGTGGCCACGTGAGATGAATATATACCACAGGGTCAAAAAACACCAAGCTCAGGTGAAAAACACCTGAGTTTGGCTCTGGAATACCGGCTATGTATAATCGAAATAGAGAAGCAAAGGCTCTCTTATCCGGGTTGAAATCTGTCGCATTGATGTGTGAGCATTATGAAAAAGCAAAAGAAAAAGACGATTTGAAAAGAAAGAGAACCGGATAAAAAGAATTATTTGAATAATCAAATCTATTTGCCGATAGTTGCAGATAATGAAAAATAGTCGCTCCCGGTTTCTCAAAACTGAAAAGCTCATGAACAGTTCTTGACAGCGTTTATGAGGGTGATATAGAATATATACAGCCAGTTTTGATTGACTTGCGGAGCCGATGGAGGTTTTTCAAAATATGGATGGTTTCAGAAAGACTGCTTTTCGCTTTTGTTCTATCTGTTTAAGGGTCTATTTCTTCAAGAACTCATCTTCAGGTCTATCGCCATAATAATGGCATCATAATTTCCGGTTGAACGGAAAACATCCCGCGCAAGTTTAGTTAAGGCTTCAGGTCAAATTGCTTGTTCAGCCCAATTTTGTTCACAAGAATATGAAAGTTAATCTAGAGTATATCCAGGGCTTCATAGCCGTCCCATTCAGACAATTCAGTTCTGAATAAACTAAATCCATGGAGAGAGGAGGTGATTTATGGGCAACCTGCGCGATGAGAGAATCATGAGAGAGCTCAGCCAGAGGGAGCTCGGGGAGGTGATAGGCAAGGACCAGAAGTACATCTCCGAGGTCGAGCTGGGAAGGATAATTCCCGGTTTCAGGAACGCGGATACTCTGGCCCGTTTTCTGGGCGTTCCGGTGGAGAGGATCTTTCCCTGCTTCACAAGGACTTCGAGATTTCCCGGCTACAAGGATCTCATGTATCTCTACAGTCTCGGATATGACATAGGCGTATATGAAGGCGCTATAAGAGAACTTACAACAAAGGAGGCGCAAAATGACGGATGAAGCAGGTCAACCGTCAACGGTCCACCGTCCAGAAGATCAACGCTGTTCGCTTGCCAGGAGACGCTGATCGCTTGGAAGAGTAAGGCAACAGGAAGAAAGGTCATCGGTCAACGGTCCACCGTCCTCGGAGTAAAACAGGTGTCAGAGATACTTAGATTCATGGAGGTTTGCAAATGTCATTTGGTTTCAAGAATCTGGAAGTATGGAAAGTAAGCAAGTCCTTCGCAAAGGATGTGTATGAATTGACTTCATCCTTCACTTCAGATGAGAAGTTTGGTCTTGTCGCTCAGTTAAGAAGGGCAGCGATTTCAGTTATGTCGAATATAGCCGAAGGAGCTGGGAGGAAACACAAGAAAGAGTTTGACCATTTTCTCTATCTTGCCCGCGGTTCGTTGAATGAGGCACTCGCTCAGTTGGAGATTTCGCTTTGAGTTTGGCTATCTGAATCGAGATCAGCTTGAACTAATCGAGAAGAAGGCTGAAAGCATTAATAGAATGCTCTGGAAACTCTCCAAATCTCTTGAAAAATCGGAGGACCGATGACGGCTGACTGAGGACCGCTATTCCAGCGATCAGCGCACAGCGGCTCTTTTGCTTGCAACTAACAACTTGGAACTTGGAACTGAATTCAAGAAAGGAAGGTGATTCGCCATGAATCCGGCAGTAAAAAACGAGAACGGATCTCCTGCCAGAGATCCGCTCTCAAGAAACAAATTTAACACCCAACTAAATACTACCACTTTCAGGCGGGAATGGTCTAAATCTGTTTACCCTTTTTGCAACAGTGATATTACTTCGTCAATTCCCGCAGAAGAAATGTCAGGAATAGGACAGAATTTCTCTTGCCCATACATATCCAAGCGATCAGGTCCTGAGAAATCGGGGAACGGAGATCGGCTGACGGAGAACCGCCAGCCGTTCCCACTATCCTACTCACGAATCAAATCCTTCGTAGAATGTCCTCACAGGTTCTATCTGCGATATTTCGAGGGACTTCCAGAAGCGCAGGGAGAGGGAAGAAAACACAACGGCCTCATCCTGAGAGCCTTGTTCAATTCCTATCTCGGTAATTCTCCTACTCCTCTCCTCTTTGGAGAGAACCTTAAGAGGGATCTAAACCAGATAGAGTTCGGAGTTCAATTCCTCAAGAGCAAAGATGTTGTAGCTATCAATATTCCTTTCGCACTGGATAGATTCTCGAACCCAATTCCCTTCGACGAACCCGAAGTGGTGTTTAGGGGCGTAGCGCAGGCGCTCTATGAAGATGAGCGGAAAAACGTCCCTCGTCCTTCGTCCCAGAGCATGTACCCGTCCTTCGAGAAGAACTGTGAAGCAGAATTCTTTGTCTCCAATCCCGGGGAAGAAGCTAACAAGAGCCTTGAATCTGCCTTTCTCCGTCTTTCGGAGGACGGAGGACCGGTGACGGTCAACCCGGCTCTTGTTCTCTGCCACTTCAAGGCAGGATTCGGTGATCCCGACTGGGAGAGGCTGTTTATTTACGCATGGGCTCTCTCGAGACAGGGTTATGAGATAGGAAGGATAGAATGGGTATCTCTTTCTGCGGGAGCCTCGATTTCTAAAGAGGTGACAAAGGAAAACCTCGAAGAGGCAGGGATCAATCTCTACGCCTGGATAAGCCAGATCCTTCAGAGCGACTTCAAACCGGAAGCGGGAGATCACTGCTCTTACTGTCTTTATCATTCCTTCTGTCCCTTAATGGAGAAGCTCGGAGAGGATCTCATGATTACCGACAGTAATTCTCTAAAGAACACCCTTCAGAAGACGGTCGCCTTTCAGGAAGGGGCTAAGAAGATGAAGAAGCTTGCGGATGAATTCATAGACAGGGAAGGGATAGGAAAGGTAGAGCTTCAGGGCTACGAATATGCCAGCGATGAAGCCCCGACTCAGATAAGGCTTCTGGATAGAGAGGCGGCGCTGGATACCGTCGTAGGGCTCCCCGACCCATTCAGATTCATCACATTCAGGAACCTCTCCGAGCTGGTGGACTATCTTCCCGAAGAAGCCTACGAGAAGAAAGAGAAGCTCAAACCGGTGAGGAGATTCAAAAGAGCCGCTGATCGCTGAACGCTGGGTAGTTCAAGGATCCGCTGGGAAGATCCGCTTATCGCTGGAAGTTGGGGGTACGGGGGTAGCAGGTTCGTAAGATCTTTTCCTACCTTTTGATTCAGCAGCTGGCAACGAAGCTTCTTGCCTGGTAGCGGGTTCGTAAGATCTTGTCCTACCCCGACCCAAGAAAAGGCAAGCGGTTCACCGTTGACCGTTCTCCGAGGTGGAAGGAGCAAGTGATTTTGAGAGTTTCCATAGCATGCGGTTAATCCGTTCGGCACTCTCTTCGATGGTTTCAAGAGTCTCTTTGTCAATATAGCCGAATTCAGACGAAAGTTCCAGCTGGGAAACTGTTTCATTGAGAGAGCCACAGGCCATGTAGAGGAAATGAATGAATTCCTTCCTGTACTGGCGACCAGCTCCCTCGGCAATGTTAGACATTACGGAAACCGCTGCCCTGCGAAGCTGAGAAACCAATGTGTATTTCTCTTCCTCAGGAAAAGTTGAGGTAACAGAGTAGATATCCTTTGCGAAATCCTTGCTCAGCTTCCAAACCTCGAGGTCTTTGAACCTAAAAGCCATCATCACACCTCCCGATGATGATGATAGCAAAAAGAAGGTTCACCGGCAAAACTTGGCCATTTGCTCAGAAGACGTGAAAGCATCCGCTATAAATGGATCTAGTTCTTTCGGAGATCGGTGAACGCTCAACGGACAACTATTTCAATGGAGGTTTTGTATGAATTACATAGAACTGATCAACAACTTCTGGATACAGCACAGGCGGTTTCATTTCAATGAAAAGGAGATTTCCATGTTCTTCTTCCTTCTCGACAGGGCGAATGAGTTATTCTGGCCCGAAAGCTTTTCCCTGCCTGCCAGTGTTTTCAGAAAAGAATTCGGCTGGACGAGAAATCAGGTGAGATGGGCGAGAAGCAAACTGATTGAAACCGGCATTATAAGCTATTATTTAGGCGATACAGGCAGGAGCGGAGAGTACTCTTTCTCGGGAACATTTCTACGCGCATCTTCAACGCAATGTGTGAGCAATCCATGCGCACTTCCCGCGCACGGTGATGAGTCGTTAGAATCCTCTTCAGAACTGGAAGAGCGGTCATCGGAAATGTGTAATGGCGAAGATTCTACGCGCAACTCATGCGCAGACCATGCGCAACTTTCGCGCGAATCACGCACACGCACATTATATATAAACAAAACAAAACAAGACAAAACAAAACTTAAAAACATTCTTTCTCCTTACGGAGAAACGAAAGTTTCACTTTCGCAATCGACAGGAGAAGGGGTGAAGAATGAAGAGAATTATGACCCTCCGCCAAACTCTGAAGCAACAAGCAACTCATCGACGAAACAGCCTGCCGATTCTTCGGAGATTGTTACGGTCATAGGGCCATTATCCGGTGTTCCGGAAAAGGGAAAGACTGATCCAGGAGAGACTCCTCCCGGTGAAGTGACTGTTTCATCTTCCGAAATCAAATCGAATTCGAAAGATAAACCTCGTAAGGACAAAGCCGGGCCTCCGGAAGAAGTCCCTGCTGAAGGTTGTCTGATCGTTCCGCTGTTCGAGATGAACGATACCGGAGAAAAGCAGAGTGAGGAAGTTCAGGAAGACTTCTCATACCTAGAGTCCTGTTCGAGGTACGAGAGAGACGTAATGGAGACCTGGGAGGCGATAATAGGGCCCTTCGAGAGAGAATGGATTCCTCTGCTGAGAGAAGCCCTGAGGAAATGCTATCCCTCCCAGATAAAGAACGCGATCATAGCTATAGACAGATCGAAACACGAGGTACTAGAAGAGATAGGCTTCGAGTATCTAATGCAGCCCCTCCTCAGGGGAGCCTTCGGAAGGAGAGTGAAGAAAAATGGAAGAAAAGATTGGAACGATTCTGAACCGTTTAGAGATCCTATCGAAAAGTTCAAGAATCCGGCAAGAGAAAGACCCAAAACACTTGAAGAACTCCTCAAATACACGGTATAGCAAGGACGAGGCGATAGAAGAGTGCATGAGAAACTGTCCAGGCCCGGAGAAGTGCCCTTATGGGGGATACATAATCTACGCCAGCGAAGATCCTCAGTACAGCGATCTAATGTACGAGTGCTCGATATACAGAGAATTCAGAAGGGTGAGAGAAAACATGGAGAGGCTTATAAAAGTTCTTCCCAAGGGACTGTGGGAGAGGAGACTGGACAACTTCATACCCGAAGACGAAGTTACCGAAAGGGCGCTCGATCTCTCGAAGAAGTACGTGAGACACAGGGCGTGGAAGATAGGGTCAAACTTCGTACTTCTGGGAGGTTACGGAACCGGAAAGACTCACCTCGCCGCGGGAATAGCGATAGAGGCCGTCAATATGGGAGACACTGTCGCTTTCATAACTGCTCCGTCCCTTAAGATCGGAGACTTCAAGACGGTTTCCGATAAGGTTCAGGAGTGTTCTGGGGTAGACCTTCTCGTTATTGACGATCTCAGCAACGAGACGGAAAACAAGATGACCACAGACAAGATATTCGAACTGATTAACCACAGGTATGAACAGGGTGCCGGAACGATAATAACGTCCAACCTGAATTTGACCGATTTCGATGGAACTGTGGGGGCAAGGATCTTCAACAGACTAGGCGAGAGGACTGCGATCATGCGTCTGGAAGGAGTCAGCTCTTACCGGGAGAAGAAGAGGGAGAGATATGTGGCATGGACGAAAGAGCAGTTCCAAGATGCAAGTTCCAAGTTTCAGGAAGAGCGAAGGAAAGAGGAGTGATGCAATGGAAGACAGAATAACCAGGACTTTAGCTTTGCTTCTGGATGGAAGTTGGAAAGAAGCGTTTAAACTTTATCACGAGATAATAACAGATCTCGCAAAGAAGGAGAGTGTTCGAGAAGAAACTGAAAACGGAGAAGACAACCTATGTTCTTCTAAGGCTGAAAAGGGTGTATCTGTCGCGATGGAATTCGAGCGATGGGCGACACTGAACGATGAAGAGCTGTGGGATCTCGGCCATATTTCCTATCTCTTCGATTACACGGAGACGGCAGAATCTTTTATAGAGGAGTATTACTCAAGAAAGCCAAACGACATAGAGGGGATGATATTCCTCGGAAAGATCTACAAGAAGCGAAACAAGCCTTACAAATCCGAACAGATGTTCAGGGCCGCACTTTCGGAAGATAAAGACAACATGAAAGCTGTGGAAGAGCTTGTTTATCTTTACCTAGAAACCGACAGGCCTCTTGACGCCCTCGCATGGGTACAGAAGTTACTGAGGCTCGATCCCCGGACTCCGAAAAATTACTTTCTTGCAGGCAAGGCGCTTGAGAACCTGGATAAGGAAGAGCAAAGCAGAAGATACATTATCGCCGGTATGATCCTCGATCTATCCGGCTTGTCCGGGGGAAGTCTGCAGAGCTTCTACGAAGACAGACTCGGGGAATCGATCACTATTGCCGATCTCTTCGACGGAAAGGAGGTTATTGAGGAATGGGTGGGAAAAAACCGGCACGCGGTTGACCGTTCTCCGTTCTCCGAGTTCGAACACCAGGAGAGCTATTGATACCAAAACGAAAAGGTCCTTGATTGGCTCTTTGCTAGGTAATCTCGTATCTGACCATGATGCGAGACACGGGAGGGATCTTCCTCAGCGTGCAGCGAATAGCGGGTTCTCCAATCTTAAGCGTAAAGCCTTTCCGGAGGACGGTTAACCTGTGACGGGCAGCGATTTCTTCTGATTGCAACTTAGACAATGCCACTGCATATTCACATAGCTGAACCGAAGCCGGGCATCCGCCCGGCTACTTCAATTATCTTTCATTAGGACAAACGTCTTCAGTTCAAAACGATCTCTTCTTGTTAGAGAAATTCGACAACAGATTCTGAAATGTATATCTGACATGGTTGCCATTCGTTCTGCAAGTCGTTGGTTAGTTCTAGTTCTGCTTAAGAATTCACATATGAACTGAGGCGATTCCCAATTTGATTGTTCCCTTAAACTAAGTGAGATTCCCAAGGTTGAAGAGAGCCCACGTTCTCTTCTAGAAACGATCACTGTTGTATTATCAGTTTAACGGTTTGACAAGACTACCGATCTACCAATCACATCATATTAGTGTATTTTGTTCTGAATGTTAAGTGATGTAAAATAACAGACATTCCGTAATGCAATTCAGAAGGATAGCAGTGAGAAGCAGGGAGAAAGCTTACGAAATCCTTAGCATTAGGGCTTTTGGGAAACCCAGCGAAAAAATGTTAAGGTCCGGCTGTTTGACCATACGACATCTAGAGATCAACAGAAAAGGATTCCTGCAACCACATGGCAAGAAACGGCCAGGACGTGGAAGAATCCACTTCAGTGTTCTTTTTGCCAGGGATGGATCCGAGGTCAGTGGTGCAAGCGCTTGGGGGATGTATGAATGCTAAGGGTTGTTATTTGACTTCTCCGCTCTGAGGTTTGATAAGACATTGGCAGCAAAGGCGTAAACCACTGCTAGCCAATAGTGTAGTATATGCATTTTCTTGTCGCCTAGAAAACTGCATGCATGTGAAAGCGGAAGAATAATGAGCATAAACGTGCTTATTTTAACTTAATCGATCGTGATCGTAATTCTATCGAATTATTATTACATAAGTTATAGGTTATAAATGAGGTGTGCGATGAGAATCATAAGATCAGAAAGCTTCAATTCTGAATTTCTAGACTTTCTGGACAAGCATAATAATAGGGTAGCTCCTGTTATGGACAAGCTTGGTTTCTTCGAAGAGGTACTTGAAAGGGACGGGCCTATAGGAGTCAGAAAGTCCGGTCTACTGGAAAAGTTGCATGGTACGAGCATTAACAGCATTACGTTGATTAGAAAAGGATTGAATGTTCGTTGTTTGTGTTTTTTCCCCAGCGATGGGATTGAAGAGGTCTGTGTTTTGCTTATGGTGTTCATTGAGAAAAGCTCAGCAGATTATGATAAGGCAGTCAGGCAAGCTGAAATTCTGGCGGATAAATGGTTGAGCGATAATAAAGGATTCAAAGTTCGAAAGGGGTGAAACAATGGCCAATAAGAGGAGTTCATCTTTTGGTGAGTTTCTTGACCAGATTGCAAAGACCTACAATGTTGAAGATTCTCTCGCTATAGGTAGGATTAAGGGTCAAGTTGCCAGTCAGTTAATGAGCTACAGAAAAGAAAGAGGTCTTTCGCAGAAACAGTTGGGTGAGCTGTTAGGTTTTAAGCAGCCATACGTATCAAATATTGAACGTGGAGAAGAGAATCTTAGCTTAGAAACTCTTGTCAAGATCTCTGCCTGTCTTAAAGGAAGACTAAATGTAGATCTTGGAATAACTGACAGAAAAACTAAGATAACAAAAGAGGTAATAAAATACGTTCCAATATATATTCCCGTAATTTCGGTGCAGAATAATGAAAGCTCTTTTTGCTGGAAACCGAGTGAGGCGGCATGATAAATGAATAGAGTGGAACAAGCTATACTTCAGATGAAAAGATATCTGATAAAGGAGTTTTGCTTCTCCTACACTCCAGTGCAAAATGAGATCGTGATATCTATTGAACTCGGTAGAGAGACAAAAATCATCGAAGAAGACGGTAAGAAGAACTGTCTTCTTGAGCTCACTCTAACAGCATTTGGTAGAGCGGATGAGACAGATTATCTTACGATAAAGGCAAGCATGGAGGGTGTCTTCGAATGCCAAGAAACCCTCGAAGAAAAGGCATTAGAAAAAATAGTTGCTGAGAGCGGTACTTCAATACTTCTGCCAGTACTACGCGCAGCTATTCTATCATTTACAGGGCAGGCAGGCCTTACTCCTCCAATTGTTATTCCACTTATGAATCCACGTTTTTCTTCGGAAGCAGAAGAATAGTTAAGAGTCTATATACGCCTCCTCAGCTTTTAGTCGAACTTCTCATTTGATCTTATGATATAGCCAAGATGTTTTTGCATTGAAGAAAGAAGCTGCTTCTGCGAGGCTTCCCGGAGAAACAGCTCGAAACCAGCGTAGAAATCCTATGATAATTTGCCGTAATTGTGGGATTCGACTTCTTGAGACCGTCTTTCAACAGAACAAATGGACATTCAAAATCAAACCCCGGCGCCAGAGGCATCTCTGCGAAAGATTCTCTTTTCGGAGGAACTTCGTCTTCTAAAGAGAAATAATAAACAGGACACGCAAAAGTACACTCCAAGCCGAGTCTGGGGCCTTTGAGATACTCAACGAGTCAAGCGCGCGGTGATTTGAAAATAACGTCTTTCGTACAACTTCCTAGATCATGGACTCGTCCTTTGGAGAGTACTGCTAAAGAAGCAAACGCGGCCGTTTCACAGATCGAAACGTAGATCCTGTGCAGGTGCTCTCACAGGATGACAAAGTAAGGGATTAGCATGAGTTACTCGGGATGACGGCATAGGGTTAGTCGGAAAGCAGCTCATGTGGTCATTCTGACGAAGCTTCTGGTCAGAATCTAGATCCTCGGCACGGGCCGACGCTATAGATATGTTAAGTAGCGAATACACCGCAGCGAGAGAATACATTAAGCTTATTGTAGTTAATGCAACTTAATGAATGATCCGGATGTCTTTGCGAAGGAAAAGCCGCACGCAGAAGAATTGTCAGAGGCCAATTACTCGATTGTTCTCCATCCAGAGATCAACTCAAGAGGATTGTTGAAGCCATGTGGAAAGCTCATGGAAATCATTCGATATCGCGAGCAAAGCCTTGTTAACTGGCCCAAAATGGTGGTAATGAGTAATAATCGTTACGGATCGTTTTTACAATAATACAACTTATAAGTTATAAATAGAGGTAAGATGGAGAGAAAGATCGATGTCTTATCCGACGAGAAAATGCAGAGGGAATTTGACAAGTACGTAGAAAAAATCCCTCCAGAAAGAAGGATCTGATAAAGAAAAGGTTTTTGTTCACCGAACTGCTGGAGAAGGCGGGGGAGAATTATGTGAAAACGGAACTTGCAAAACCGCGAAGATCTTCCCGCCTGGAGATTTTGAGACGTACGAAGACCAGTTATTCGATATATTCTCTTCATCTTACGGAGACTAAGAGGAATGATCCAGAAAACGCAAGGATTCTTTTCTGCTTCTTCAATGATAAGAAGGTTATTGTCTATCTCGTCTTCTTTGATGAGTCCGATGAAAAGTATGAGAAGGCGATCGAGAGACTGAAGTCGAGGATTTGTGAATGGACCGGGCGGGGATTTAATGTATGCAGGTTTTAGGAGGTGTAGTTACTTATGTTTTCATGGGGTGTAGGCGACGGTAATAAAAGGATGGTTACTGAAAATCCAGAGCCTCTATTCAAGAGAGATAGCGACCTGTTGTTAGAGTCGGCAGACGATGATACGAGATTTGAATTGAACTTGATTGGAGTCATGACGGATATTTCTGCAGCTCTTATTAACTATCGGGCGGATAACTCCCTTTCACAAAAGGAGCTGGCAGAAAAACTAGAGTGCAGCCAGGCAATGGTCTCGAAAATCGAAAGTGGCGACTATAACTTCACAATTAGAAAGCTTTTTGACGTTGTCAACAAACTCGGAGGTCGTGTATCATTTGAGATTGACTTCAAGGATGGTACTTCGGGTCCTGATTCTTCAGAAGAGCGAGTCTCAATATGGGAGTGCGTTGGCAATCAAAGCATCAAAGGGATGAAGAATAGTGCCTGAGCCAGTGAATGCTGAGTTTCGTTTCTTGGCGCACAGAATTTCTGATTTTTCCTTTACTCTGCAGGAGGGAATCAAAAACATGTCAGTTTCGCTGGACCTGGATGATCCAGAGCTTGAATATAGGCGTGCCGATAACGGTTGCCTCCTCGGCTTGTTGTCTCTCTCAGTCAAAGTCAGGGGTCGGAGCGGAAGAAAGATGGCTTTGAAACTTGATGCAACAATCAAGGGCAGGTTTGAAGCTCCCGGGAATATGGAAGATAAAACATTCGAAGACTTCTGCATGATTAGCGGGACCGCAACTCTGATCCCTCTTCTTAGGGCAACAATTATCTCTTTCACTTCGCAGGCTGGATTAAATCCTCCTATCAGAATACCTTTGATCAACGTGCCTCAGTCACTTTCAAAAACCACCTTGTCAGAGAAAAGAGAAAAGAACAAGGAATAGTCTGATCAGAGCTCTTTTGAGATCATATTAGTCAGCTCACTTTCATAGAACATCTCGAGCAATCATATGATATAGCCAGTGGATATTTGCATTGAAGAAAGCAGCCGCTTACGCGTGGCTTCCCGGAGAAAAACGCTCGAAATCAGCGACAAAAATCCCTGATAATTGCCGCAATTACGGGATTCGACTTCTTGCGACCGGCTTTCGACTGAGTATGACGACATTGAAAATCAAGCTCGTTGTACCGAACCGCCGCCGGGAAAGACTCTTCTTTCAGAAGGATTCCATTTTTCTCATGAGACAGTAAACAGGACTCGCAAAAGAACACTCCTAGTCGAGGTCGGGGCCTTTGAGATACTCAACGAATCAAGTGCGCGGTGATTTGAAAATGCGGTGGTACGTCTGGATTTACTTTCAATTTTGCTCTTCTTTAGCGCGTTTCAGGATTCGTGCTGTCAAAGTCGTTTTCGTCATTATAAGAACAAGGGCCCTTTCGGGCCCTTGACTTGAATTAATAGGGGTTTTGTTTTACAGCTGTGCTGCTTTTCCGAATCCTCTGCCTAGTCCCGGTCCCTTTTCACCAGAGGCTCCGTGCCTGTAGCCTGTTCCGTCCTGGGCATTCTTCAGTTCTCTTACACCGTCTACGGGGCAGTTATCGTTGATTCCGTCGCCGTCTGCATCCACGAAGTTCTCACAGGTTGTAGGATCCTGAACTCTCTGCATTGCTCTTGTTGCTGCTTCATTACCAGCCTGTCCTTTTCTATTCATGTAAACCTTTTCACCGTCTACGGGGCAGTTATCGTTGATTTCGTCGCCGTCTGCATCCACAAAGTTCTCACAGGTTGTAGGATCCTGAACTCTCTGCATTGCTCTTGTTGCTGCTTCATTACCAGCCTGTCCTTTTCTATTCATGTAAACCTTTTCACCGTCTACGGGGCAGTTATCGTTGATTCCGTCGCCGTCTGCATCCACGAAGTTCTCACAAGTAGTATCCTGAACTCTCTGCATCGCTTTCGTTCCATAGCCTACTGCCAATGTCATTCCACCGATCAGAAGAACCGTTATCGTAATCAACACTATCTTTTTCATCTCTTACACCTCCATATGATTTTTGGTACATTCTCAGTCTACGGCCCGTTTCTTAGAGCCCGCTTAACAGCCGCTTAGAGATTGCTTAGAGATTTGAAGAGCGGGGGCTTGGGTTGTGGAATTTAGAGTCTGGCAAGAACGGGGCCACGTACAGTATCCCTGAACAGGAGCACTTCAGTGACGAAGAGAGAACGTACTTCGCAGAGGCCAGCAAAAAGCGGTTCCTACGAAGCGGCTCTTCCAGCGATCAGGGGATTCTTGTTCCTAAACGCACAGCGGTTCTTAGGAGCGAGATGCTGAAACGAGTTCAGCATGACGCGAAGGGCAGGTATCGATTACAGGATATGCTGTCTCGTGAAGGAAACCGGCATGACGCGAAGGGCAGGGTATAGATTAAAGGGTATGGGGTCTCGTGAAGAGAACCTGCAATCAATTCAGGGTTTCAATGCAACTGGGGAAGTTATCCCGACATCGGCTTTGGGAAGCTTCTCACTGTGTCATCCCGAACTTGTTTCGGGATCTAGGTTTTTTGAAGAGCGTGGTTGGGGGTAGCGGGTAGGGGGTTGGAAAGAGCGAGTGAGACCGGATCATCGTTGAATGGTGTCCGTTCTCCGAATAAAAAACCTGTTTTTTTGTTCCAGAGCGAGGATCTGTTCTTCGTTCTTGGTTAAGTCAAAAGAACCAAGAGCAAGATTTTGAATCAAGTTCAGACGGATTCTTTCGCTCAGCGATCAGCGGGTTCTCCGCTTTTAAGCGCGCAGCGGTTCTTAGGAGCGAGATGCTGAAACAAGTTCAGCATGACGCGAAGGGCAGGGTATAGATTAAAGGGTATGGGGTCTCGTGAAGAGAACCTGCAATTAATTCAGGGTTTCAATGCAAGTGAGGAAGTTATCCCGACATCGGCTTTGGGAAGCTTCTCACTGTGTCATCCCGAACTTGTTTCGGGATCTAGGTTTTGATCCTCTCGGAGGACCGTGGACCGTTGACGGACAACGCGGTTTTTCACGGCGTACAGCGGGTTCGCCGTTTTTAAGCGTACAGCGGTTCTTAGGTCGAGATGCTGAAACGAGTTCAGCATGAAGCGAAGGGCAGGTATCGATTACAGGGTATTGGGTCTCGTGAAGAGAACCTGCAATCAATTCAGGGTTTCAATGCAAGTGAGGAAGTTATCCCGACATCGGCTTTGGGAAGTTTCTCACTGTGTCATCCCGAACTTGTTTCGGGGTCTGGGTTTTTTGAAGAGCGTGGTTGGGGGTAGCGGGTAGGGGGTTGGAAAGAGCGAGTGAGACCGGATCATCGTTGAATGGTGTCCGTTCTCCGAATAAAAAACCTGTTTTTTTGTTCCAGAGCGAGGATCTGTTCTTCGTTCTTGGTTAAGTCAAAAGAACCAAGAGCAAGATTTTGAATCAAGTTCAGACGGATTCTTTCGCTCAGCGATCAGCGGGTTCTCCGCTTTTAAGCGCGCAGCGGCTCTTAGGTCGAGATGCTGAAACAAGTTCAGCATGACGCGAAGGGCAGGTGTCGATTACAGGGTATGGGGTCTCCTGAAGAGAACCGGCAATCAATTCAGGGTTTCAATGCAAGTGAGGTTGCCTCTCTGGTACAAATTCTACGGTCTCGTCTTCTGCGGTATATTCCATTACATCACGGACGGGCGTTTTCTGAGAAAGTCGAAATCGTGTATGGAGAGATCTACGAAGACGCCGCCGCTCTTTGCAATATCGGCGAACCAGTTGTCTATACCGTGAGAGGGAAAGGAACCTCCCCTGTAAAGTCTTGCCATTACAATTTCACCCACGTCTCCGGCGGCAGCTAGTTCCTTCACTCTTATATATTGCGGAAAGAAGCGTACGACGTGGCCCACCATGAATTTTCTGCCGCTCTTTTTGGCCGCCCTGTCCATTGCCCTTGCGCCTTCAAGAGTTAGCGCCACGGGTTTTTCGCAGAAGACGTGCTTGCCGGCCTTGAGCGCCCTGACGGCAAGTTCCCTGTGCGTGAATGTCGGCGTGCAGATATCCACTATATCTATTTCGCTGTTTTCCAGAATCTCCTCAAAGCTGGCGACGGTTGCTCCGTATTTTTCGGAGATCGCCTTCGCCCTGCTTTCGATTGGATCGACTATCCAGAGGGAATTTCTTTTATCGATGGCCCTGTAGGCCCCCGCATGGACTTTCCCATAATCCCCGATCCAAGTATCGCTATAGAGTGCAAACCGTATCTCCCGGGATTTTCCGTTATGTCAAGCCAGTTGTTTGAAGAATACAGGCTTCATGGTATTCGTGGAACGGAAATCTAGAGCTTCTTCACATTCATGTCCATGATCGTAAGTTTCGCGTTCTCAATTCCAAGAAAGTCTTCACTTGAAACGCCACGGAAGTCCTTGCCCAGCATGTCGAAGATGTGTGAACTTAAGCTCAGTTCCGGAAGCCTTCCAATGAATCTGTCTCCATCAAAGAGAAAGGCCAATTGTGCTGGGGTCGCGAATCGACCGTCCTGAGTGAAGTCACCTCCGCTCGCGATTAAAATGAATATGGCCTTCTGACCGTCAAGAAGTTGCTTTGCGGTTTTGTGCGATTCTGCGAATTTGAGCATCGGCATCCCTAACTCAGGCAGGCCATCGTACTCCCCTCCTGCAGAACCGGTATGGGTAAGATTGAAGGTGGCAGCAGTCTTTTTGTCCGTATATGGAGAGATTACTACTCCGTCCTCTATCAACGCAAATCTATCGGAGTCGTTCACGGTTCCTTCCTTGTCAAAAAAGGGTTCAAAGAAACCATCTTCCACATTGCGCGTCTGGAAAAGAGTGACTTTGTCGGAGAAGACTTTTTTGCCGATCTTCCCCGAAAGAAGGGATCCACCCGAGCCGAAAAGCATACCGTTTAGAGACTCGTAGAGTTTCTTGTAGTAAGTCATATCATCTGACCTGAAAACTACCGGATAAACTCCTTCTTCTATGTCAGGCAATTGGTTCATGTATGCATCACAAATCATATTAGTCAGCTCGATAAAGGAGTCTTTATGGAACTTCCTTCCTTCGTATCCCGTCATCGCATCGATGATGTTCGATGATTTCTTGTCCTTTATTACTAGTTCGAGACTTATGAATTCGCGAGATGATTTCAAGTCAAGACCGAGATCGTTCTGCATGGAAGACTCGACTCTCGCAGATTTGAACAAGTGGCTAAAACTAAAATGAGGTTGGTCTCTTCTCAGTTTCTGGAGAATCTCTTCTGTAGCTTCAAGCAATTCTTCTTCGCCCTGGAGATCTGACCGGTGGCGTTCTTCTCTCACGAGCTCTCTAGAAGCCTCGTAGGGATAAGGAATCGCAAGCTTCAACGATTCTTTTGCCTTTGCCACGAGTTCTTCTTCATTACACTCTCCAAGCGCACCGGCAACCCCCATTGACTTGCCATCGTATAGTCGAATCGACGTGCGAAGAATGTCTTTCTTCCTTACAGAACTGACCTGTGTTTGAACTATCTTTACTGCATTTTCTGTATAATGAACAACATATCTTTCCTTCGTCATATCCAGCACCTCCTAGTGAACACTCAGCGAGCGGACTCGGACATATGGTCCCCCGAATCCAACGGGAAGGGGATATTGCTCCATTTTCCCACACCCTCCAAGCGCAAACGATAGAAGCTTGAACTCCTCGGTCAGTCCCTCGATCTCGTTAAGGGTTTGGAAAACACTTCCCGTCACCACAGAGATCTTTACCGGTTCTGCAATCTTTCCGTTTCTGACCATGTATGCTCTACATGGAGCGAGCGTGAAGGTCGACATGCCGGAGCCGTGGTTTAGAGAATCAACGTAGACGCCTTCTTTTATACCGGAAAGAAGCTCATCAAAGGATAATTCACCAGGTGAAATAAAAGTGGTGGTCATTCTCACAATCGGTTCATACTCGAAATTCACAGCCCTGGCATTTCCCGTCAGTTCTTCGCCTAAAGCTGCCGCAGTTTCTGCACTGTGCAACCGTCCAGATAGAAGGCCCTCTCTCACCAAATAGGTTTCTTCTGCCTTTGTTCCCTCGTCATCAAAAATGACATTCCCGACACCTGGCTTATTCCCATCGTCGACAATAGACAAAATTTCGCTTCCCACTCTTCTGCCCATTTTCCATTCTTCCATCATTGTCCTGTCTCCGATCATGAAATCCGCCTCGCTCTTGTGTCCAAAACTCTCATGCGCAAAGACGCCGGCAGCTTCCGGAGAGAGAATAACCGGATAACTGCCCGAAACAACCGGTCTTGCATTTCTTATGAAATCTTCAGAGGTCTCAACAGTCTTTCTCACTTCTTCATGAAGTCCCTTTATAGAGTCAAGCTCGTTACCGGCAAGATCATATCTTTCCATGAACTGCTCTTCATCTTTGGCCATCTGGAAGAGCAGTCTGAAACCTACTCGTTGGTAATCGAATTCCAGATTCGCCCCCTTGCTCGAAAAGAACCTCTTGCCAACTCTCTGATCTATATACTGACCTCTCCAGAACTTCACTAGCTCGCTCTTTTCGACATGGGGAAAGTAACTTGAAAGAATATCGTATTTCTCATTGAGAGAGGTTTTAAAAACGTTTAAGTCTCCATCGAATCTCAAGTACGACCCTTTGTTTGCCTGGAGTTTCCGTACCACTCCATGCTCTTCAATGGAGCGATTCTTCTTTGCAAGAGAAGCCAGCCTGTCAAGTTCGTCCTGAATTGAATCAAGATCTGTCGTCGCGCTGAAGTACCATCTCTCTCCATCAAACACCCTGATGAAAGCCGCCGAGTACCTCTGCTCTTTCATATTGTCTGTTCTTCCAAGTGTCACCACAATATCGCTTTTCGAAACATCCTCGATTCTGACATCCGAGTACAAAAGGTCCGGGAAACTATACATATTTCACCTCCAACGTGTCCTCCTTCGAAAAGTATACTACGAGATCTTTAGACATCAGGGCGGAGATTACTGTGGTAGGCTTTAACTAAGGAAGACATATTTCAGATTTCGTTTGACCTGGTTCTTATCCATAGTCTCTGCTAAATTGTGGCTGCGTTCGCAATTCCACAAATTTCATGTAGTATTTATTTGACCATTCGACATCTTACGAAGCGAGGTCTTTTATTAACGTGTTAAATACGATAGGAATTATCGATGTGAACCACTACCTTTGCACAATCATGGCCCAGGACAGAGGAAATCCTATCGCTCCTCACTCCCTTGATTTTCTGGACTTCTGAAGCACTGAAATTAGAGATTCCCCTCGCGACTTCCTTTCCCTCGACTGAGCAAATACTTACTACATCACCTTCAGAGAACTCTCCAGAAACATCTTCTACGCCTACCGCCAAAAGACTTTTCCCTCGAGCAATAGCCCCTTCGGCTCCTCGATTTACTGTGATCTTTCCTCTCGGAGTTGAAAGAAAGCCAATCCACGTCTTGCGGGCGCCGGGAGATTCTATTGGGGAGAAGATTGTTCCGACATCCTTTCCCTGAACAAATTCCTCTATCTTTCGGAAATCCCTTCCATTACAAATACAACTTCTAATGCCACTTGCAGACGCGGCGCGTGCAGCCCTTATCTTTGTATCTATTCCGCCTGTACCCCAGGAATTATTCTCTATGTTCTTGAGTCTCTTCGATGGGTCAAATTCCCGAATCACTTTTCCTTCCTCATCGAGGATTCCATCTATAGTTGACATGAGTATCAACAGGTTAGCCTGCCATCCGATAGCAAACATTGAAGCGAGAATGTCGTTGTCCCCGAACATGATCTCTTCGGTGGAGGTTGTGTCGTTTTCGTTCACTATAGGAACAAGACCGAGTTCAAGAAGCCCTATAAGAGTATTTCTGAGATTGAGAAATCTCTTTCTGTCTCCAAAATCGTCTCTGTTAACTAGAATCTGTGCGATTCTCTCTCCAAAGAGATCGAAAACCGTCTCATACAGCTTCATCAGCTGGACCTGCCCTGCGGCGCAAAGGGCTTGCTTCATGTAAAGATCGCCATTCGACTTTTTTCCCTCCAGATAACCAAAGCCAGCCGCTCTGGCTCCTGAAGACACTAAGACAACCTGGCTGCCTGACGATTTCAGCAAAGAGATCTCTCTCGCAAGCTCAGTCACATATTTCTTATCGATTTCTCCGTTACTCTTTACAAGCAGGTTGGAACCAGCTTTCAGGACCACTCTAGACATCACTTTCTCACCTGATTATTCCCAAGTATCGTATACTTGTAACTTGTTAGCTCCTTAAGACCAAAAGGTCCTCTTGCGTGCAGCTTCTGTGTGCTTATGCCTATTTCACTGCCAAAGCCGAATTCTCCGCCATCGGTAAACCTTGTTGAAGCGTTAACGTAAACGGCTGCGGAATCCACGTCTTTCAAGAATTTTCTGGAATTAGCGTAGTCGTTGGTCAAGATTGCTTCGGAGTGCCCCGACGAGTATTTCTCAATATGCATAATCGCTTCATCCACGTCTTTAACTACCTTTATGGCAAGCACCAGATCAAGAAACTCAGTGGCGAAATCCTCATCGGTGGCGGAAATCATCTTCCAGTATTTGGTTGATTCATCACAGCCCCTCAGCTCCACTCCTTTTTTTGAGAGAACTTCGGAGACTATTGGAATGAACTCTGCAGCTATGTCCCTGTGAACAAGCAACGTTTCAACGGCGTTGCACGTTCCTGGTCTCTGTGTCTTCGCATTGTCAACTATTTCCACCGCTTTATTCAGATCTGCATTGTAGTCCACGAAGATGTGGCAGTTACCAGTTCCAGTCTCTATTACGGGTATTCTTGAATTGTTGACCACGAACTTTATCAGTCCCGCGCCGCCCCTGGGTATTATCAAAGATAGATACTGATTCATTTTCAGCATCTCTTGCACAGCTTCATGAGAAGTATCTTCAACGAGTTCCACCGAACTATCGGGAAGACCGGCCAAAGCTAGGGCAGTCTTAATTGCGGAAACTATTGCCTTGTTGGAGTTAATAGCATCGCTCCCTCCTTTTAGAAGGACCGAATTGCCGGATTTTATGGCGAGTATGGAAGCGTCGACGGTGACATTCGGCCTCGACTCATATATCATACCGATTGCCCCAATCGGAACTCTCTCTTTGGAAATAAGCAGCCCATCTTTCTGAACCCAAGCGCTTTCTATTTCGCCAACCGGATCAGGCAGAGAGGCAACATTCTCGCATGATTTAACCATCATAGCGATGCGTTCTTCGGAAAGAGCTAGTCTGTCAATTAGAGACTCTTTCATTCCCTTCTTTCTCGAGTTTTCAACGTCAATGGAATTGGCCCGGAGGATCTCTCCTTTCTGAGCTTCGAGTTCTCGGGAGATCAACATGATCGCTTCGTTCTTCTCATTGGTGCTCAGCAACCTGAGCTTTCTCGAAGCGGTCTTAACTCTCTCTCCCTTATTCAGAAGATCCATTATGTGTCACCTCCAGCTCGGAGTTGATCTCTTCAGCTCTCAAATAGGTGTCAAAGAGAGCCTTCATTATCGTGCCTCTCAATCCTTCTCTCTCCAAAGAATAGATTCCTTCGATCGTCGTGCCTCCGGGTGAGGTTACGAGATGACGGAACTCGCCAGGGTGATTTCCCTTCACCTTAAGCAACTCGACCGAACCCCCAAGAGTGCCGAGAATAAGCTCTCTGGCAACGTCATAAGAGAGACCCATTTTTAGGCCCACATCAATCAATGACTCAACAATCACAAACACGAATGCCGGGCCACTACCGCTTAGAGCGGTAACAGCGGAGAGGTCTTTCTCCCTGACTTCCACAATCTCACCCATTGTGCGAAGGATTCTCTCGACCTCTTTTTTCTCCCTTCCTGTAAGTGAACTCGAGCAAACGAATCCCGTGACGCCCCGTCCTATTGCGCTTGGAACGTTTGGCATAATTCGGGCAATCTTTTCCAAGCCCGTCTTCCTTGAAATCAAAGCTATCTCAATTCCAGTTATTGTGCTGATAATGATTGGAGAGGAGTTCTTACCGTTTATGACTTCCGCAAATAACTCCATACAGTCCTGAGGTTTCACCGAAATTATTACGTGGGTGCAATTCTCCAGGACTTCACCGGGAGTCTTCGCGATAACCACTCTCTCAGTTTCGCCAGAATAATTTGAAAGCCTTTCCTGATTTCTGTCCAGCAAGTACAGCTTCTCGAGACCCTCAAGCTCTCCGAGAAGCCTGTCGGCAAAGATTCCACCTATGTTTCCTACACCGATAATCCCTACTCTCATATTCCCCTCCTGAGTCATCGCTTGTGAAAGCTGACGATCCGGCAAAAATCGGCAAAGATTCTTTGCAGCTGCTCGTCAGAACCAAGCTCAATTTCCTCTGGATGAAACTGTATACCGAATCTCAACCCATCTGTAGAAGATATTCCCTGAATGAAAGTTTCATCCCCCCATGCAATCTGCCTGTAGCCATAAGGTACGTAAGGCAGACCATAATTGTGTCTCTGATAGGCGCTAACTTCACTTTCAATTCCCGAAAAAAGTTCATGTAAAGCGTCCAGTCTTATCTTTGTAACTCCCAGCTCTTTAGATACGACCAGTGACTCACCACCGATCCTGGCCAGAATCTGCATTCCCAGGCAAATACCCAGAATTGGCCCCCTAAAACTACGAACGAAGTTTCCTCCAGAAGATAGTGCTCTTCCTTCGAAGTAGTTGCTCATTGAGAAACCACCAGTTATTATCAATCCGTCACAGCTCAACTCGTCCTCAGGAAACCCGTCAAGAAAGGTTCTCCATGTCGAATACTCATACCCCGTGTTATCCAGGGCCTTTTCAACAGGGGAGATTTCTTTGTGAAAATCACTGTCGTTTTGCAGAATGCAGATCACAGAAATGCCTCCGTTGTTTTGCGCTTATTATAGCACCTGAAAAGCAGTAGACCTTATCGGAAGAGCAACAACATTTGTGGCAAAAGATCTTCAATTATGACTTTTGTTGGAAGCTCTAAAAGATCAGATTTTTTAAGATTGACTATTCAAATATATGGATAAAAACCTCTCGCTCACTTTTCGGGATCCAATATCCGCTCTTTGCAGTTTCCGGTAAGATTTTTGGGTGGAAACGTGCACGATTCAATTTCGAAACGCTGAAAGATACTTAATTGATGAAAAATCGGAACTCCATGCTTCTCCTGCCGCAGATTTTCTCAACCTGATAACGCCCCGGAATAGACGGCGTGGCTTTCTTAATCAGGCATTTCCAGTGACAGCAATGAATCTACAGCTTTCAAAGCGCTGTGGGATCTATTAGTCAAAAATCCCAAATCATCAAGGGTTTTATTTGTCAGACTTTCATGCTCTCTTCCCAAGCAGGCTGTTAAATATGGAGACCTCTCCCCCAGACTTCGTCGTTATGGTTTTGTAAGCTATCTCATGATAAGCCCTTATTCTTCTTACTGTTCTCGTGCTCGATCTCATTGCTATTGAATCAGTAATTGCTTGACTGTGAGTGAACCGGACTCCCTTAAGGAAAGAGCCATCAGTGATCCCTGTCGCACTGAAAACTACTTCTTCGCCATCTATGAGATCCTTTGTCCCGTAAACAGCGTGGAGTTCAAAAGAAGATTTTTCTACTTTTTCAATTTCGTCTTTGTCTCTTGGCCAGCACTTAACCTGAATTTCGCCTCCCATGCACTGAAGTGCGGCGGCTGCAAGAACTGCTTCAGGCGATCCTCCTATTCCCATGTAGATTTCTGTCCCTCCATCCGGAAGAGCGGTAGCGATTGCGGCAGCAATATCCCCGTCATTTATAAGCCTGATTCTGGCACCGACCGTTCTAACTGCTTCCACGAGCGGATGGTTTCTCTCTCGGTCTAGTATCGTTACTGTGAGCTCCGATACATTGACACCAAGAATGGCGGCTGCAATACGAAGGTTTTCCCGCGGGGTAGCTTCAATATCCAGATTCCCTGCAAGTTCTTTCCCGACGGCCAGTTTGTCTACGTAGTAAGTTGGGAGAGGAGCGATCTTTCCGTCTTCAGTCGCAGCAATAACGCTCAACGCGTTCGATCGGCCATTTGCAACTAGTCTGGTCCCGTCGACTGGATCGACAGCGATAAGAACCTCGGGATCATCTTCGTTCCACTTACCCACGTGCTCTCCCGCAGCCAACATCGGAGCCTGATCCTTTTCTCCCTCTCCGATAACGACTGTACCCTTCATGTCCAGCAGATCAAGAATTCCTCTCATGGCATCAACGGCTCTTTGATCCACAGCTTCTTTGTCACCTCGCCCCAGGAAGACACTCGAAAACAGGGCCGCCGCTTCGGTTACCCTAACCATATCCAGGGTTATCTCTGGAATCAAATCTATCACCCCCTTACAAATCATATCACCGCGATACCGTTTTTCTGCCTTACTTCTCCAAACAAGCCAGTCGCTCTGAAAATGGCGAACCTCTGAAATCAATGACAGAATCGCACAAGACCCATTTACTTGATTCATTTTGAGTAAAATGATGTGATTAGTATCAGAGAAAGAATTGCACAATCTTTTTTGGCTCACCCAGCGGTAGCTCGGTGGTATTATTCTTGTATGAAGATGCTTATTCTGTCCTTTGTAGCATTTACAATATGAATGATCGTTAAAAGGAGGGGTTTCTATGCGAAGATTGTTGATTGCAGTCTACTTGGTGTTCGCTCTTGCGGTTGCGTTTTCTTATACCGAGGATCTTCCTGAACAGATCTTTCTTTCCAATGGAAACATGATATCCGTTCTCGGGAAAAACATTGTCGAAGACTCTGAAGTGTGCGAAATAAATATTCAGATTCCTTCAATAAGCGGTTTGAAAGACAAGCCTTTTGAAGAGTATCTTAACGCAACTATTGAGTCTGAGATTACGGATTATAGAACTCAGATCGAAGAAATGGCCCAGGCCGCTTACGAAGAATCGAAAACTTCCGAATGGCCATTCCGAAAATTCAGCATATATGTTTTATATGAGGCTAATCTCAGCGATGGCATTCTTAGCATCGACATGATCTTCAGCGAGTACACAGGCGGGGCCCACCCCGGTGCTTCCAGAAGAACTTATAACATCTCTGTTGACAGATGCCGCCTTGTTGCCCTTCACAGTGTTTTGGACAGTGCGGCCGCTGAAGACAGACTGAATGAACTGATAACAGGAGAGATTGGAAAGCGAGAAGACCTGTGGCCGGAATATTTCAAGGGGGTCACAACCGACCAGGGTTTCTACCTGAAGGCAGGAAGACTGTGCGTATACTTCCAGCCATACGAGATAGGTCCCTGGGCAGCAGGAATGCCGGAGTTCTGCTTCTCGCTGGGCGAATTGCTGAAACAATAGGAAAGCGTTCTGGCTGCTGTAAAGCCGACCGTTCTGACTGGTGGCGTATCCGAAAGAAACTCGTTGACACTGATAACCTTTGATGGTAAAGTTTTATTGCTGGCCGAGGTGGTGGAACTGGCAGACGCGGCGGACTCAAAATCCGCTGGGGTTGAGAGCCCCGTGCGGGTTCGATTCCCGCCCTCGGCACCAGAGGAAGGCTAAGCCTTCCTCTTTTCGTTGAAAATGTGGCTCTTCGTGTTTTAATGAAATTTGGAGGTGTTCGTTTGAGATTCTTAGATTTCGAACTGGAAGAGAAGGATCTAGTTTCTGTAGCAAATGAACTCATTCAGCGAACACAATCGGGAGTTAGATCACACGTCCTTACTATAAACGCTTTGATTGCTTACGAATACATGCACAACGAGGAGTATTGCAGGGCTCTACACAAAGTGAATTACGTCGTTCCTGACGGAAGCGGTGTACTGAAAGCAATTAAGCTAATTTCCAAAAGGAACCTTGAAAGAGTTCCGGGCATCGATTTGATGCTTAAGCTCTGTGAACTCTCTGCTGAAAAGGGATTGAGCATATTTCTTCTGGGATCTAAAGAGACTGTTGTAACAAAGACAACCGAAAAACTAAAACAAAGATTTCCACTAATTGACATTGTCGGGCATCACAGTGGCTTCTTCACGCAAGAAGAAAATGATACAATCGTTTCGGAAATAAACGCTTCATCTGCAGATATTTTGTTTGTCGGGATGGGTGTCCCAAGACAGGAACTTTGGATTGCAGAGAATGCTGAGAAACTCCAGGCAAAGATATTGATGGGCGTAGGCGGATCTTTCGACGTCGTTTCTGGCAATCTTAAGAGGGCTCCTTTATGGATGCAACGAGCCGGCCTTGAATGGCTTTACAGAGTGGTTCGAGAACCTGGAAAGCGGCTCAAAATTATTCCCAAGCTCTTTAGTTTCGAGACTTACGTTATCAGATCTTATTTAGAATCAAGAAGAGGTGGTTCCAGATGATCGTAACTAACGTTTTGGCATTCACAAATGATCTAAAGAACCCTCTTGTGGATGATGCTTTGGTTAGATTTGAGGACGGGGAAATCACTTTCGTTGGTCCAAGAAGAGAATACAGCATCCAGGAAGATGAAGAGATAGTCGATGGCGAAAAAGGCATTCTGTTGCCCTCATTTTTCAATGCTCATTACAGCATCTATTCCAGCATTTCTCCATACCCAGTCAGAGTCCTGAAAGGCGAGAGAACTGAGATCGATTTTTTCGGTGGCTTGCTTAATTCGGGAAGGAAAGAGGTGAATTCCGAACTGGTTCGACTTTCGGCTGAGTTAGCCGTAATGAAGGCAATTAGAAGCGGTTCAGTCGCCATGAGCGGTCCGGTTGTTGATCATCCCGATGTGGATCCGGAGCTATATAGGGAGATTGCTGCGAAGTACGGTGTCTATCTTGCGGTCGGGCCGGTTCTGACTGAAGACACGCTGGACGAGATCGGTGGTCGTTGGGAAAACGTTACCAGAGACGCCTCGTTCTGTCCGATGCTTTATGTTAGCAATCTTGCAACCTTTGAAGAGGAAGCTATTCAAAAGCTACGAGGTCTTTATGAGAAGGGGATGAATCTGAATCTGCTCATCTTCGACATGAAGCGGGAGAATGAAGTGTGCCTCTTCAGGTGGGGAGAAAGCCTTGTAGAGAGGCTTATGAAGAATGGAATATTGATCCCCGAATGTGGTGTTGTCTACGGCGGGAACCTCAGTGAGACAGATATGGACATAATCTCTTCTCGAAGGATTTTCGTCACAAAGTCTTTGAGATCGGAAATGTATGCCGGGACCTTTCAGCCGAATATCTCAGATTTGCTAGGTCGAGGTATGCAGGTCTGCCTAGGCACGGGATTTCTCGGGGCGGACATCCTCGGGGAAGCAAAAGAGATAATTCTCACTGAACGTTGCCATAGAGGTTTTGACAATTCAATTATCGACTACGAGATAAGGAAGACGCTATTTGACAATAATTACAAACTCTTTCAGAGGTTTTTTGGGAAACATTCCGGAGTACTCAAAGAGGGTTACTCAGCAGATCTTGTTCTGGCGAAATCATCGCTTGATCTGGAGAAATTCGATATGAATTTGCCGATAACCCTTCAGCTGGTTCTCAAGTCCTCTTTCGATACATCGTTTGAGAAAGTCTGGAATTCCGGAGAGCTGATCTTTGACAAGGGAGTGCCTCAACGGATCTCGAAGAAGGAGCTTAGGGAAATATCGAAGCAGCTTAGAAGCCTGGAACTGTGATTTCTCCCGATTTTTTGTAGACATCTATAGCATGTCTTATTGCTGAGGCTCGTTTCTCACCGATTCCGTCGACATCTTTGAGCTCGTCTTCGCTGCTTTCAAGGAGATTCGAAAATGTGCCAAACTCCTTGCCCAAATTGATGGCGACCTGCAAAGGAATTCTGGGAATGTGTCTGGCAAAACGAATACCCCTCGACCGGATGAAGTATTCAACGGCTTGAGAAGCGGTATTTATATCGTAACCCAGATTTCTCAATATCACTCCGAAACTGCTTATCTCCTTCTCTCCGAGACTCCTCATCTTGTCGAAGACTTCCTCCAGGCTATCTTGATCCAGTAACTCTTCGTGGAAGTCCAGGATTAAACTCTCGATCTCCTCATTAACATTGACGAGGATCTCCGTAAGCTGCATTGAAGGAAATCTTCCGTGGTTGCCCAGCTCGGCTATCGTGAATTCCGCTTCCTCACAGATAAGAGCAACCATGAGTCCTTTCTGGATTGTCTTCACAACGTCGTAAAGAGTAAGAGACCCGGCCCGTTCCATGAACTCTATACCCTGTAAAGCCTCGATGAATGCCTCTTTGTACTTCTCTGCCGTTCTTATCGTCTGAGTGATCTTTGAAGTGAGAGTCTCCACATTGTTCAGAGTGTAGGCGAAGTCCCCTAGAAAGATCGTCATCGTATTTCTTCTCTTTGAAATTGCAACAAGCATCCTACCTGTTTCTTTGGCCATCCTCTCTGCAGCCCGGTGTCTCATCCCAGTCTGATTTGTAGGAATCGTGTGATCGGGTATCAACTGGACGTTTGCGCCGACGATTGTAGTAAGGTCGTCATCGACGACAATGGCCCCGTCCATCTTTGCCAGTTCATAGAGTTTGTTCGGATTGAACTGACAGTTTAGAAGGAATCCTATCTGCATTAAATGACTGTATTTCTTGTAGTCGTCAACAAAAAACAGCAATCCGCCGACGTTGGCATCTTGAATATCATCAAGAGCGTGACGGAGGGGCGTTCCCGGGGCAATTTTCTTGATTTTTTCTATCAGTTCACTCCTTTCCACTCTTCATACCTCCGATGAATTTTAAGAGTTGCTTTACATCTTTTATACCATTTCTTCCTTCCGGTGCAACTATCCTCATGAAGGATGATTTTTTCGCCCTCTCGATTCTTTTCTCCATAGAAGAAACTGAGCGCACGGTTCCGTCAAGACCTATCTCACCGAAGAAAGCTACACCTTCGGGTATTGAAGTATCTGTATAAGATGAAATCAGAGCCGCTGCGATCGCCAGATCGACGCCAGTATCTTCTATCTGCAGTCCTCCCGCAACGTTCATATAGAGATCTAGGCTGTCAAGAGGAATTCCCGCTCTTTTTGTCAGCACCGCGGTCACAAGAAGAAGCCTTTCAAGAGGTATCCCCGAGGCGAGTCTCCTTGGTGTACCATAAACGGGTTTTGAAACTAATGCCTGCACCTCTATCAACATAGCTCGAGAACCCTCATAGATTGCCGAAACGACATTTCCGGGGGCGCTAATGTAGTCCTCAACAAACAGACTGCTGATGTCGGGAACTTCTTTGAGACCCTCCGAAGTCATTTCGAAGACGGCAATTTCGTCTGAAGGCCCAAATCTGTTCTTAATGGTTCTCAAGAATCTGAAGCCGGTTTTACTAGATTCGAAGTACAAAACCGTATCTACAACATGCTCCACAAGTTTTGGGCCGGCGATTTGACCTCCCTTTGTAATGTGTGACACAATCAGGACGGGAATGTCAGAGGATTTTGCAAGAGAAACCAATATGTTAGCGCACTCCCTGACCTGCACTACAGAACCAGGCAAAGAAGGTACAGAAGACATCTTTATTGTCTGCAGCGAGTCGACGACGATCATGCCGTACTTTTCAATGGCCAAAGATCCCAGGAAGTCTATCTCGGTAGCCGATACTACTTCTATCTGCTCCTTCCTTTGGATTTTGAGCCTCTCCGCTCTCAATCTTAGCTGACGCGCAGATTCCTCTGCCGATATATACAGGACGGGCTTTTCTCCGGCGATCAGCGCCGAGAGCTGGAGCATGAGTGTCGATTTGCCTATACCAGGTTCTCCGCTGATCAGAACCGCGCTTCCCGGAACGACTCCACCTCCAAGTGATCTATTGAGCTCTTCAATTTTCGTGTCAATTCGAGATGATTCGGTCGTGTCAACTTGCGAAAGCGGTCTTACTTCTATATCTGCAACAGAAATGTTTTCGTCCTTGTCTCCTTCGCTAACAAACGATATGGCAGTGTTCCACTCATGGCATGAAGGGCAACGACCAAACCAAGCGGGCGATTCATAGCCGCACACATCGCAGACATAGCTTCTTTTCTTCTTCATCTAGAACGACTCCGTAATATACGGAGATACACCTCCGTTAGTATTTTAAAAAAGGGGGCCACTAGTGCCCCCCGAAACCTCGCCAATCAATGAATCTAGGTGATGGCCTTCACTTCAGTCTTCTCATCTTTTTTCTTCTTGAAGATCAGAACCCTATTGTCAACTTCGGCCGTAATCAGATCACCGTCCTGAAATCTCCCTCTAAGCAGTTCTTCGGAAAGAGGGTCTTCAACATACTTCTGTATGGCTCTTTTTAGAGGCCGGGCACCATACACGGGATTGAATCCTTCTTCAACGAGGAACTCCTGGGCGGCCTCTGAGAGTATCAGCTTCAGATGCTTCTCATTCAGTCTCTTTCTCATGTCGTTCATGAGAATATCGATGATCGTCTTTATTTGATCCTTCGTGAGCTGATGGAAAACCACAACTTCATCGAGCCTGTTCAGAAATTCCGGCCTGAAAGTACGTTTTACCTCCTCTAGAACGGAGGTTTTCATCGCTTCGTATTCTTTTTCTTCGTGACTCGACTCTACAAATCCGATTGATGACTTTGTCTTGTTTATGAACTCCCCGCCCAGGTTGCTTGTCATTATGACTATGGTGTTTCTGAAGTCTACCTGTCTCCCCTGGGAATCGGTGAGCCGTCCGTCGTCCATTATCTGAAGCAAAATATTGAAGATATCAGGATGAGCCTTTTCAATCTCATCGAACAGGATTACTGAAAACGGCCTCTTCCTGATTCTCTCAGTCAACGTACCGCCTTCATCATAACCGACATAACCTGGTGGAGCTCCAATTAGTCTGGAGACCGAGAATCTCTCCATGTATTCCGACATATCAAATCTCACGAGGGCCTTATCATCGCCAAAGAGATATTCCGCAAGGGCCTTCGCCAACTCGGTCTTTCCGACCCCCGTCGGTCCGAGGAACAAAAAGGTACCAATCGGTCTCCGGGGATCCTTTAGCCCGCTTCTTGCACGCCTTATCGACTTGGCAACTGCGGAGATGGCCTCATCTTGAGATACAATTCTCTCATGAAGAGCGTTCTCAAGAGTAAGCAGCTTTTCGCTGTCAGTTTCCTCGAGCTTCCTAAGCGGAATTCCGGTCCAGTTGGAAACTATTTCGGCAACTTCGTCATCATCGAGCGTGACGATCTCAGAGTCCACTCTGTTCCTCCAATCGTTGTACCCATCTCTATACTTTTGCTGTATTAAACGCTCCTTTTCTTTGAGTTGAGCGGCCTTTTCATACTCCTGATCGGCTGCAGCAGTTTCTCTCTTGATTTTGAGAGACTCAATATCACCCTGCATTTTCTTAAGCTCATCCGGTATAGTGAGCTTCTTCAACCGAGCTCTGGAGCCGGCCTCATCAATGATATCTATGGCCTTGTCCGGCAGGAATCTATCAGACACATATCTGTGCGATAGAGTCACTGCTGCCTCTAAGCCCTTTTCCGTATAGTGCACTTTGTGGTGGAGCTCATATTTATGTCTAATCCCTTTCAGAATCTCCACAGACTCTTCTGGAGTAGGTTCAGTCACATATATCTTTTGAAATCTTCTCTCCAGTGCGGCATCCTTTTCTATGTACTTTCTGTATTCATCGGGAGTGGTTGAACCTATGCACCTTATTTCTCCGCTCGCAAGAGCCGGTTTCAGAATATTAGCAGCATCTACCGCACCTTCTGCAGAGCCTGCTCCAACAATCGTGTGTACCTCATCGATAAAGAGAATTATGTTTCCATTTGTCTTGACCACGTGAATCAGTTTCTTCAGTCTCTTCTCAAATTCACCTCTATACTTAGTTCCGGCTATGAGAGAAGCAACGTCAAGAGCGAATATTACCTTATTCTTAAGCGTTTCAGGAACCTCTTCATCTACGATCATCTGCGCCAGGCCTTCAACAATAGCGGTCTTCCCAACTCCGGGCTCACCGATCAAGACAGGGTTGTTCTTCTTTCTCCTTGACAGAACCTCCATCAATCTCTGCCTTTCAATCTCCCTGCCAACTATCGGATCAAGTTTACCCGCCTTTGCCATGGCAGTGAGATCGATGCCAAAACCTTCAAGTTGCTTAATGGCGGGGCCCATTGTAGAGCTCGGTTGAACAAAAACATTCTCGGGCTGTTCTCCACCTTCTTCCCAGTCCCCTGTTATGTTCTCAATGATCTCCCTTCTCAGCTGAGATAAGTTGACTCCCATCTGTTTCAATATGTGGGCAGCTATGCCCTCTCCTTCGCGAACGATTCCGAGCATTATGTGTTCTACATCAATCTTGTCTTGCCCCAGCATCTTAGATTCATCATTTGCGAGCTCAATGACTCTACGTGCTCTGGGAGTCATTTGCGGGGCACCTACTACAGATTGATGAACGTTTGTCCCAACCATCGAAGTGACTTCTCTGGAGATTCTCTCGTATGTAATCGAGTAGTTTCTCAGAATCCTAGTTGTTAGCTCATTTTCTACTTTAATGATCGCCAGAAGGAGGTGTTCAGTTCCAACATAAGGGTGGCCGAGACTTCTCGCCTCGTCCTGGGCTGTCACGAAGACCTGCGCAGCACCTTCAGAAAACTTGTCGAAGTACATTTCAGTCACCTCCCATTTTGATTTTTCTTATGAAACAAAACCCGCAACGACTTCCTGATATCAGTTTGAACTTTCTCTTCAGATTGTTTTCCATCTATCCGAACAAACCTCTCACGATTCTCTACCATCAGTTTCTCATATCCTTCTCTCACTCTTTCGAAGAAATCAAAATTCTCCATCTCTATTTTATCATTTTTCTTTTCTTTTCTCATCCGAGAAATAGCTACATCGGTCGGTACATCAATGTAAAAGGTAATATCGGGAACGGTTCCCCCTACCGCAAATGCGTTCATAGCTTGAACTATCTCTCTGCCCAGTCGTCTACCCACTCCCTGATAGGCAACCGATGAATCCATGAATCTATCAGCAATCACAGTTTTGCCTTTCTCAAGCTCGGGCCTTATGACCTCCCTAACTATCTGTGCACGTGCCGCCATAAAGAGTAGAAGCTCAGACTCAGAGAACAAATGATACTCCTTATGGAGAAGTATGTCCCTTATCTCTTCACCGGCCTTTGTTCCTCCGGGTTCCCTGACAATTATGAATTCTACATCTAATTGACTCAAATACTCCGCTAAAAGTTTTATCTGAGTCGTCTTACCGCATCCATCAATTCCTTCTACACTGATGAACATAACTTCACCTCATCCTTATGGGTGGTTCTACAACGATTTCAGAAGATGAACTCTTTCTCCCACTCACTAATACCAACTGTGCCTGTCCTTCCATTGACCCATGTGCGAAACGCATTTTATGGATTCCAAGCTTAAAATCCTCAAGCAGGCGGACCCACTTCGTTAGATCCCTCGGATGGAGTAAAAAGAAAAAAGCTCCTCTATTTTTGAGCAACTTACTTGTTGCGGAAGCGAAGACCATAGCCAGTTCAGGGTCGATTCTCCTTGCCCTATTTCTTTTGCCATCGGGACTCTCTACGCCGGAATGAAGAAAATGAGGAGGATTCGAGACTACCATATCGAACACCTCTCCCCTGTTGTTTGCCGCATAATCGTCTATGTCGCAGTTCACAAATCTTGTGAGATTTTCAACTCCGTTCAGTGAAGCATTCTTTGTCGCAACAGCGTGCAATTCTCTATCAACTTCGACTCCCGTCACTTCAAGTCCGAAGTTTTTTGCCAAATATATGGAAATCACGCCACTGCCTGCACCCAGTTCAAGCGCTCTTCTCGAACCTTTGGGGGGTTCGACGAACCAGGATAGCAAAACCGTCCCATGGTTTATGCGCGCGTGTCTAGAAGAGAAATCGAATTCAAAAGCCTCTAGAACGTAAGGATCAAAATCGCGAAACTTCTTTCCCATTTCAAAATACCTTTATTGCCGACTTCTCATCCGAAACAATCTCGATCGATCCTTCGAAATCCTTCTGCAGACTCAGCCTTGAAAGGTCTCTGAGCTCTATCTTGACATCTCCGGTCAAATTGGGTTCTTCGATATGGATAGATGATGCACCGGAAACTGAGATTTCAGTTTCTATCAAGGCACCTCTTGTCTGCAACAGATGAGATGTCTTTCGAACAAACAAACCTTCAGCTTCGAAAAGCGATTCATACGCTTCAAGTCTCGAATCTACTATCTCGAGAGAATGGAATCGTAAAGAGCTTCTAGAAAGCAAAACCCTACCCAAACCACTCAGAACCAGACTGCTTCCCGAAAAATCGCTTTGATGAACCAGCAGCTCTCTAACGTTCTCGATCTCCATATCTCCGCTGAACTGGCTGTTGTATATTTGAACCGTTCTGGCTCCGCTAATCTTCAGGTCTCCTGACAGCGTGCAATCCTCAAACACCGCAACGGCAGCATTTTCAATCGATACAGTGGAATTATTGAAATCAACGCTCCTGGCAATAAGAACTCCGTTATTTGTTACCTCAATTGTTCCCGAGGAACCGCCGGGATTCACTTTTACTCTATCCTTCCAGCCTTCCAGATCAAGAACACCGCTAACTAGAAGAGTGTTTCCTCGGGGAATCGTCAGAGACGTGCCCGATTCAACTCTCATGACGGTGTTTTCTCGAACGACGATGTTTCCGTAAAATCTGTAGGAATTGCCGCCGACTAGCAGCGCATCCATTCCGAGAAAAGACGATATGAACTCCGTGCTAAATCTCCTAAACAGACTTTCCTTTGCAAAAACCGGAACTGAAGGCAGCAGTTTCTCATTATCAGAGTCCACAACAATTCGGTAAAGATCGCCTTTTTCAGAAATGCTGTCCTTTGCGATTATTGATGACTCCTCTTCCGAACTGTGGGTAGACAGAGTTATCCATTCGCCATCAATGTATCTCTGAAGTTCAACCATGCCCTTTGGCGTCGTCCATCTTGCGTTCCTAATAGTGCCTTCCTCGATGTACAGTTCAGGAATTTCAACCGAGGTCTTTCGGACTGTTTTCAGCTCCCTCTTTAACTCGGTCACGTTTCCCGATGAATCGGCGACCCGAACAACAAGTGTATTTATACCCTCGGGAAGGGGTATCTCAGGAATCAACCTGTTTCCATCAAAAAGCAGAAGAATGTTACTCTCCTCAAGGAAGGCCTTTATAGAAAGATCGTTTGTTCTATCCCAGTCATCGACGACAGTAATATCGACTGCGCCATTCGTAAAAGGAAGCACAGAAGTAAGCTCTACTTCGGGGGCAAAATCCTCCGAAAGCTTGAGATCAAGAATTGAGGGGTCGGATCTTAGATTGCCAGCCACCGAAAAGGCCTGAATAACATAGTGGGCATCCCGATCAACGGGAAATGAGAATGTTCCTTGGGTCGAGCTGTGCAAGACGTTGTTGACAAGAATGCGATAGTCAGTGACCGAATCGGAACTATCGCTTCGAAGAGACAGTTTGAGCTCACCTTGAGAAAGGCTCCAAGTGAGATCAGGTGCATCGGGAGGATTCAGATTTATAATTACTTCTTTGGAAACCGGGGTGCTTAAGAATCTCTTACCATCGACCAAAGTGACAAAAATCGTGTGGCTCCCCGCCTCCTTCAGATCTAAAGAAATCTCTGTTCCTTTGATTCTAATTCCATCACTTCCGTCGACTGGAGGGCGATCCAAAGTGATAAGGAATTCCGGAAGACTAAGCCCGTCTTCGGAAATCTCCAGCCTCAAATTACAGGTTGAACCTTCACAGTCAATCTGCTTTATCGAGACCGCGTAATTTGTGCTGTTACTACAAGAAATCAACATGAGAAGCATAGCGAAAATCAAGACTCTCCAGGCAATCCTCTTAATCTCTTTCACTCTCCCATCTAAAGAAGAATAACATATCTTGATCAAACTGACTCTCTGGCATTGTTCGGAGAGTCAAAAAAAGATAAAATGAAGATCATTGGACATCGTCAACTGGGAGGTGCTCAAAGTGAAAGTCATTGCGGTTTTTGCAAGTACGTTGAATGGAAAGATCTCATTATCAGAAGACGATAAGACAGAGTGGACATCGAGAGAAGACAAAAGGTACTTCAAATCCCTGACCTCAAGTATCGGCATAGTGATAATGGGGAGGAAGACCCACGAAGCTATCGGGAGGGCCCTTCCTGACAGGCTCAACATCGTATTGACGAGAAATCCAGACTATTATAGACCATCCGAAAACCTCATCTTCACATCCTCAACCCCAAAAGAACTTCTCGAAGATTTGGAGAAAAAGGGGCACGATGAGGTGTGCTTGATTGGCGGCGCCGAGACTTTCGATCACTTTGCGGATTTGGGCCTGGTCAATGAACTCCACATTACTTTTGAACCGATTATAAGAACGGGCATCGCCGGGTTGGGAGAAACTATGGAACGCGACCTAGATCTCAGCCTAAAGGAGTTTCGAAAACTCGGGGAAGCAATTCTAACCGTATACGAAGTCAAATAATTGGAGCGGGCGACGGGACTCGAACCCGCGACCCTCAGCTTGGGAAGCTGATGCTCTACCAACTGAGCTACACCCGCATTCATGGAGATTCTATCACCCCGAGGAAACGCTTGTCAATCGGAAACGCTTGTCAATCTGGACTTACGAATTAGCCGAGCACCGAATTCAAGTCGTGTTCAGCTCTTCAAGAGAGTTCTCAACCAGATCTCTAGCAGAAGGTAAATCGACGGTCGAAATCAGACCAACTGCGCCAAATATGTAATTTCTGTCCCGGAATAATCTTACACTGGATTTAGGCAACAACTCTTTTTCGTGTTTCGCGGAGAGAGTCCGTACGATCTTCATAATCTTCGAAGAGAATTTCGATCTACTAAGGATTCCTCCGGTGCCGATCACCGATTTCACGGCGGTCAGATCCTTCCCATAAGCAACTTCGGTTCTACCAGTCGGACCATAGAGCTGTTTTATGGTTCCAGCGTGTCTTCGGATAGAGGTCTCGAAACAGTATGCGGCCAACTTCAAGGAGAAAGCCTCATCACGATCATTCTTTGGATAAGGAGTTAGGTTTCGAAGGATGTTCTCAAGGTCGGGAAACTCTTTCCCCAGTTCATCTCTTCCGATTTGCTCTATTACATGACTGGCGTTTACATAGATTCCAAGATCACCTTCAACCGTTCTCTTTGATCTTGGCTCGGGAGCCAGCAAGATCGACGCTATTTCGGGATCTCCGTCTGTAACGGAATCGACATCGGTGGTTGCTCCCCCGATATCTACCACAATAACGTCGTCATTGACTTGGGAAAAGAGTTCCGTCGCCAGCATGACGGCCGCGGGAGTCGGTATTATCGGTTTGTCAATGACTGAATAGACCTTTTCCATCCCGGGGCCATTGACGATATTTTTGGAGAAGACTTCACGAATCACTTGTCTCGTTGGTTCGACGTTTAGCTCGTCTATTCGCGGATAAACATTGTCGACAATATGGACGTCTCTCCCGTTAGTCGAGATTATTTCTAGAACGTCATCGGCAGCAGCAACATTCCCAGCGAATATTATTGGAATATTCTGATCGAGATCTCTAAGAATCTCGGCGTTATGTACCACAGTCTCTTTTTCTCCGTAATCGACCCCACCTGCAAGAAGTATGAGCTTTGGATTGGCTGCCTCAATCTTCTTTAGATCTCTCTCACTCAATTTGCCGGCTGTTACCAGCTTTATCACTCCGCCAGCTCCCAGGGCAGCTTCTCTTGCCGCCTTTACGGTCATGTCGTACACCAGTCCATGAACCGTCATTCTCAAACCGCCGGCCGCGCTTGAAGAAGCCAGGAAGACACTCCATTCGAGGTTGTCGCAGCCCAGAGATCTCTTCAGGTTTCTCAAAGCATTGTCAATGCCGATTGTGACATCGTTCTCATTTACGGTCGTATAGGACTCACCCTGTCCCACAAATCTCATCGATCCAGAAGCGTCACATGAAAAAGCAGAGAGCACCGTAGTGGTGCTCCCGATTTCTGCAGTCAAGAACTCGACTTTCATCTACTCTCCAAAAGCTCCCTGACAATCTTGTTGACGAGTTTCCCATCCACTCT
This sequence comes from Mesotoga sp. H07pep.5.4, assembly GCF_003664935.1. NCBI lineage: Bacteria > Thermotogati > Thermotogota > Thermotogae > Kosmotogales > Kosmotogaceae > Mesotoga > Mesotoga sp. H07pep.5.4. The sequence goes on along the minus strand of NZ_JFHM01000031.1, from coordinate 208,992 downwards.
CCCCTTCAATCTAACCATCAGTTCTCTCATAACCTTTCCCAAATCGGAGGGGTTGTTTGCCTTCAAATCCTCGATTGTCTTTAGTGCTACTGCTCTTATTTCATCAGGACTCATTTCTTCGGGAAGATAACTCTTAAGTATTTCGAGCTCTTCGGATTCACTTTGTACTAAATCGTCTCTTTCAGCCTTTCTGTACGCTTCGATGGACTCTTCACGTTTTTTCGCCTCTTTTCTTACAAGGCCAATCACAATCTCATCCGTTAGCTCACCCGATCTAGCTTCTTCAGAAGATGCAAGATACATCTTTACCGACGAGATCACGCTTCTCAGTGTATTGGTCTTGAGAGAGTCTCTTGCCTTCATTGCTTCTTTCATATCCTGCTGAATGCGATCATAAAGAGTCATCAAATCACCTCTACTGTTCATCGCTTATCTCTAATGCTTCTTCTTCCTCAAAGGAGATAGGTCTTACAAGTGGAAAGGGGATTATATCCCTGATCGATGGGGAATCAGTAACCAGCATAATTATCCTGTCCCAACCTACTCCAAGCCCACCCGTAGGGGGCATACCGTATTCGAGGGCTCTGATAAAGTCATGATCCATCATTTGAGCTTCCTCATCACCTATATCCCTTAAACCCGCCTGATGGAGGAAACGGTTGTACTGCTCTATAGGATCATTCAACTCACTGAAAGCATTAGCCATTTCCATCGAGCTTATTATCAGTTCAAATCTCTCTGTAACTCTTGAGTCTTCTCTGTGCACCTTTGAAAGCGGAGAAATAATTACCGGGTGTTCGGTAACAAAGGTGGGATTCACAAGATTATGCTCAACCAAATCCCACAATTTTTCGATTAAATGGCCTCTCTCTTTAATCTCCGGTTCTGTGTTGTGTTTCTTAAGGACGGCCATCATTCTATCATCTGAGTCCTCCAGGATATCAACGCCTAGATTCTCCTTGATAAAATCTGCCATCTTCACTCTGCGCCAAGGCCTTGAAAAATCGATCTCTTTACCCTGGTATGAAATAATCTCCGAGCCAGTGATCTCACGGACCACGAAATTTATCATCTCTTCGGTGATGTTCATTATGTCGTTGTAGTCCGCGTAAGCCCAGTACAATTCCATCATCGTAAACTCAGGATGATGCTTGTATGAGACACCTTCGTTTCGGAAGTTCTTCCCGATTTCAAAGATTCTCTCAAATCCTCCGACCAGATACCTTTTGAGGAAGAGTTCTTCCGCTATCCTCAAGTACATATCCGACTCGAAGACGTTGATATGAGTCTTGAATGGCCTCGCTGACGCACCCCCGGTCAAATAATGGAGCATTGGAGTGTCCACTTCAACAAAATCCTTGGACTGAAGAAATTCTCTGACCAGCCGGAACAGCTCGGAACGAATCTTGAATCTCTTCAGCGCGTCGTCACTTGAAAGCATCTCTACGTATCTTTGCCTGTAGATTATCTCCTTGTCCTTGACGCCGTGCCACTTCTCCGGCATCATCCTGATAGACTTGGAGAGTATTTCGAACTCCTTAACAAAAACGGATATCTCTCCCGTGTGGGTCTTGAAGGGAAATCCCTTTACGCCGACAAAATCACCAATATTAACGTATTTCTTGAAAACCTCGAAGCTCTCCGCTCCCACTCCGTCAAGCCTGATGTATGCCTGGATTCTGTCAGAGTTATCCCTCAAGACAAAGAAGCTCGATTTTCCGTGATTTCTCACGGCAACAACTCTGCCGGCCGTACTAAGAACTGTATCTTCCTTCGTTTCCGAATTTTGAAGATAGGCGAACTCGCTCTTGATCTGAGCTGCCCAGTGCGTCTTATCAAAGCTATACGGGTAAGGTTCAATACCCTCCTGACGCATCTGATTTATCTCTTCGATTCTCTGTCTACGTGTTTCTTCACTCATTAGATATCCCCATCACTTTCCGATGGTAAGAATCTTGTATTTCGCCCAACCCGCAGGAGTTTTCACCCTTACCACCTCATTGACTTTGTGCGTCAACACTCCGCGCCCAATAGGAGAATCGGAAGAGATCTTCCCTTCAAATATGTTAGCTTCCTGAGCATTAACGATTCTGAATTGAGATTTTTCATTCGTATCTATATTCAGTAACTCCACAACATAACCCAACTTCACAGTGCTGAGGTCGCCGTCGTCCTCAATGATCTCGGCATTGTTGAGAATCTCTTCCAGCTGTTTTATTCTGCTGTCGATTCTTCCCTGCTCATTCTTGGCCTCATCGTATTCGCTGTTTTCGCTGAGATCGCCCAGTTCCCTGGCTTCCTTAATCCTTTCAGCAATATCGTACATTAGCTTTTTCCTGAGGCTTTCCAGTTCCTCTTTCATTCCGTTGAAGCCTTCTTGCGTAAGGTAGATCACTTTCTTCTTCACGACCTGGACCCCTCCATTCAACGATTTCTGTCGTCTCTGAGTTCCTCAATTATATCCATGAAATGGTCTAAATCTCTAAATTCCTTGTAAACAGATGCGAATCTAACATACGCAACCCTGTCCAGAGACTTGAGTTTAGTCATCACCATCTCACCAATCTCGCTTGAAACAACTTCATGTTTCCCGGACTTCACGACTTCGTTTTCAACGGAATCAACGATTTCATTAACTGTATCAACAGATATTGGTCTCTTCTCACAGGCTCTTAGCAGTCCATTCAAGAGTTTCTCCCTGCTGAACTTCTCTCTCCGTCCGTCTTTCTTCACCACCAAAAAGGGAAGTCTTTCATATCTCTCGTATGTCGTGAATCTAGCACCACATTTCTCACACTCTCTTCTTCTCCGAATCGAAGTGTTTTCATCGGTTGGTCTTGAATCCAGGACTCTCGTAGAATCTCCACCACAAAATGGACATTTCATTTATTTATCTCCTAGCTCTTCGGCCAACGCCATTAGTTTTTTCAACCTATTATATACTGCTGACTTGCTCATCGGTGGATTCATGATTTCGCCGAGCTCTCTCAAATTGAGATCCTCGTTCTCCAGACGTAGAATGGCAACCTGTTGAAGGTCCTCTTCCAGATTTTCTATTCCTAGCTTCCTGTCGACAATTCTGATGGCCTTGACGTGTTTTGCCATGGCCTGTCCGGACTTATTTGCATTTGCTGTCAAGAAGTTCAGGGTTCTACTAACATCACTCCTGATCTTTCTCACTTCTATAGCGCTGGAAAGCCTTGTGACGGTCTTCTTTCCACCCATCAGGGAAAGTAGCTCGATGATATCCATCGAGGACTTCACATATGCTTTGAATTTGTCCCTGACCTTCACCACACCGACTTTTATGTTGAAGTTCTCAGAAACATACTGTTTCACCGAATTCACAAATGCTTCGGTTGTATCGAGAGTAATCTCAAGATGATACTCCTTAGAAGGATCGACTACCGATCCACCGGCCAGATAAAGGCCTCTAAGAAAGGCTCCGAAATAGACCGGATCCTCCCTGACAGGTCGTGGAATCGAATCATCTCGGACAGATATTCCATTCCTTCGAAGAAATTCTTCAACTTCTCCATAGAGATAACTCAGTTCTCCGCCGCGTTTCCTATCTAATCTGACTTCTTCGATTACCTGGGTTTCAAAAATTGGAATAGAAAGTCTCTTTGAAACCTGAAACAGCCTCTTCAAACTTGTAATTGACGTGAGAGGAATCACCAAGAATGAGGTGTTCCCCCTTAATCTCAAAGTTCCCCTTGATTTAACGAAGCCAAGATACTCTGCTCTACATTCTGCCTGATCATCGAGCGGAAGATGACATAACTCTTCTTTGAGTTTGTCGGCATAGCTCAAATTCCTTCCTCTCCCAACAAGCCTAATTCATGAAGAATCGAAATTATTCCGGCTCGAGAGTGCCTAAGTACGGGGCGTCTTCTTCCATTATCTGTAAACTCGGTAGTCGCTCCGGTTATTACCTTAACCCTCCCATCCGAAATCATGTCATTTTCGACCGGACGTGAGCCTTTCTCTTCATAACTGCTCAAAACCGACGATGCAACGCCCCCGATCTCCGTCCAGAAAATAAGATCGAATTCTACCCCACAATAACTCTCTGCGATTTGTACGTGCTTTGCCAGTGAAAAATCATCCGTTTCACCCGGTTGAGTCATGATGTTACAGACATAGATCTTTCTCGCTTGAGATCTCTTCAGCGCCTCCTTTACACCGGAAACAAGGAAGTTAGGTACAACGCTTGTAAAGAGACTACCGGGACCGATAATTATCGTATCTGCCGAAACCAACGAGTCGCTCACCTCTGGAAGAGCTTCGCACGCTCTGTCAAGAGAGACTTTTTTAAGCCTCTTTCCAGCTGCCGATACTCGGGATTCTCCCTTGACAATTGTCCCATCGTCAAGCTCACCCACGAGACTAACGAGATCCTCCGCCACGGGCAGGACAATGCCTTTGATCTTAAGCATTCTGGAAGCAGTCAAAACTGCCTCGGAAAAACCTCCACACATCTCCATGAGACCAGCGATAATTATGTTTCCGAGCGAATGACCGTTCATCGCCGGGGCACTGAACCTGTGAGAAAACACCTTCGTCAACAGTTTTTCATCATCGGCTAGCGCGATAATATTGTTTCTTACATCACCGGGCGGAGGCATTCCTAAAGCCTCTCTCAATATTCCGGAACTTCCCCCGTCATCTGTTACAGCCACAATCAGAGTAAGAGAAGTAACGAAATCCTTTATCACTCGAGCGAAAGTCGAGAGCCCGGTCCCACCTCCGATAAGAACTATCTTGCTCATCCTAAACTCTTCCTCTCACATTTATCCCTGTAACGTTCAGATCGACACCCTTCACATTCTCGAATCTTCCGAGATATCTCTTTAGAATATCCTGGAAGATTCTGGTGTTGCCACTTACGTAATAATCAACCGTCGAAGGTTCAGGCGACAAAATCGTAGCCCAGTCAGCTACGTCCCTCACAATATACTCGGATGGATCGACAACCTTGGTTTTTGAAGGCAAAAACCTCTCAATCGAGTTTTTTATGAAAGGGTAGTGAGTGCATCCGAGAATCATGAAGTCTGGCTCAATCTCAGCAAAGTCATTCAAATAATACTTGACGATCGAGTCGACAATCTCACCTTCCCAGATACCCTCTTCGATCAACGGCACGAAGAGTGGGCAAGCTTTTTGAACTATCTTACTGAAGCTTTCATAGCGAAATAACTTTCTGAGGTAAAGAGACTTCTTTACCGTGTTTTCAGTTGCGATTATGGCCACCGTTGAATTATCGGGAGCCGACTCGCCGATTCTTCTAACTGTAGGATCAATTATGCTGAAGTATGGAACACCGAGCTCCGCTTTATCACTTTGCGTAAGTATCGAATCAGAAGTGTTACAGGCCGTCACTATTGCATCGACATTTAATTGAGCAAAGAGGTCGAATATTTCTCTTACATATCTTCTTAGCGTCTCTACTGGCTTTGAGCCGTAAGGAACTCTGGCAGTATCGGCAAAATAATGAAAACTCACTCCTTCGGGTAACGTCTCCACGAGCCTTTTAAGAACAGTGAGGCCACCTATTCCGGAATCAAAAACTCCAATTCTTAATCTACTTCTCAACCTCGTCACGTCCCTGGAAGTATTCTGAAAGAACCTCTTCGTATTTCGCCTTTAGCCTAAGCAGTTCATTCTGACTTCTCACAAGGTCGTGTGCAAGGTTGACAGAAATCCCGACCAGTATTTTTTCATAGCCGATTTCCTCTTCATTATTCTTCAGTGAATCATATAGCTCGCCTATCTTTGAAAAAACTTGATCCACGAGTTCTTGCGGATCACTAGTAAGAAAAGTGTACTTCCTTCCTCCGAGATCTAGAGAGACTGAACGCTTCATAGCTGGACTCCTTATACTTTTTTACTGTCTTCAACGAGGCTGCCTCTGACTCTTTTTATCAGTGAAGAGATTGTTCTTGATTCACTCTCAAGGCGGAGCTCAAGCTCCCGGATTCTTAACTCAGATTCTTCGACTTTTTTCTGTGACGTCTCGAGTTGATTCCAGAGCTGTTCGTTTTCCTTTCTAAGTCGGGTGAATTCCTCCACCATTTTGTCCACAACAAGTTCGAGCTCCTGATAACGTTCCAAGAACTACACCCCCTATTGTGAGATTATAACACCTTGAAGAAGAAGAAAAGTAGTAGCCGCCCACGAAGGGGCGGCCATCATTTCGTAGTTGTCAAGCGTGACTTTCAGCTATTGCAACCAGCTGTACAAAGCTTTCTTGAAGGCTTGCGCCCCCAACTAAACCACCGTCAATGTTCTCCATTGAAATGAGTGATTCGAAGTTTTCTGGCTTGATACTTCCACCATAGAGAATCCGAACACTCTCTGACAAATCAACGCCATAAAGAGACGCAATTAGATCTCTGATAAACTTCATCGCTTCATCGGCCTGCTCTGGCGAAGCAACCACGCCAGTTCCTATTGCCCAAACTGGCTCATAAGCGATTATTATGCGCTCTAGATCGCTCTTTCCAAGACCGGAAAAGCCCTTTCTAATCTGGGTTTCCAGTACCTCCTTCATTCTGCCGGCTTCTCTTTCTTCAAGAGTCTCACCAACACAGAAAATCGGTGTGAGGCCATGCTTCAAGACTGACTTGATCTTCTCACCAGTCAGCTCGCATGTTTCGCCGAAAATGTGCCTGCGCTCAGAGTGACCAACCAGAACATATTCAACAGCAAGATCTGACAGCATCGATGCAGAGATCTCTCCTGTGAAGGCTCCGCTGTCGGCTGGATAGATATTCTGTACTCCGAATTTGATCGAAGTGTCCTTTAGAATATCGGCCACCCCTGCAACCGAGAGACTTGTTGGAAAGACAACGACATCTACCGCATTTTCATTACCGATTGACGATGCGAGGAAGCCTGCAAACATTCGAGCTTCATTAGGCGACTTGTTCATCTTCCAGTTTCCCGCGACCATCAATCTACGTTTTTTTTTACCACCCTCAATCGAAAGGCTTTTTATCCCGGGCATTTCCTTACCTTCGAGCATCTCTAGCGATGCGCCGCCCCCCGTCGAAACATGGGAGACCTTTTCAGCAAGCCCAAACTTGTTTATAGCGGCCGCACTATCCCCGCCGCCAATTATCGTAACCGCATCATTGAGCGAGGCCAGCGTTCTCGCAATCGACTCCGTTCCCTTAGCGAAGTCGTCGATCTCGAAGACTCCCATGGGTCCATTCCAAACGACTGTTTTAGCATCGCTCAGTTTCTTATTAAAAAGATCTATTGTTGATGGACCTATGTCAAGCCCCTTCCAACCAGCAGGGACGCCTTCTTCAAGATCGACTACTTTCGATTCACTACCGGCTGCAATCTCCTTTGCGATCACCGTGTCGACGGGAAGGACAAATTCAACATTCTTTTGCCTTGCCTTCTGAAGAATCTCTCTTGCAAGATCGATTTTGTCTTCTTCTACGAGAGAGTCTCCAACACTCTTTCCCTGGGCCTTTAGGAACGTGAACATCATTGCGCCCCCGATTAGGATCCTATCTGCCTTCTCCAAAAGATTGGTGATCACTCCAATTTTGTCTGAGACTTTCGCTCCTCCAAGAATGACCACGTAGGGGTGTTCGGGATTCTCAATTGCCATCCCAAGCATTTCTATCTCTTTTTGCATGAGGAACCCGGGCACACTGGTCAAATAACGAGCAACTCCCACGTTTGAGGCGTGGCTTCTATGAGCAGTGCCGAAAGCATCGTTGACGTGAATATCTGCAATAGATGAGAGTCTCCTCGAAAAGTCCGGATCGTTCTTCTCTTCTTCAGAGTAGAATCTGACATTCTCCAGAAGAAGAATGTCACCATTGTTCATTTTTGAAACGGCCTTCTCAACCTCTTCTCCTATACAGTCCGGGACGAAAGTAACGGGTTTACCGATCAGTGACTGAAGCCTCTCGGCGACTTTTTCGAGAGAGTACTTCGGATCTCTCTTCCCTTTGGGTCTACCCAGATGAGAAACGAGAATCGCCTTGCCCCCTCTTTCGATAATCTCATTGATAGTAGGCAATGCCGCGACGATTCTGGTATCGTCACTCACCTCACCCGTCTCTTTATCTAGAGGTACGTTAAAATCAACTCTTACAAGAACCCTTTTCCCAGCCAGATCGATATCCTTAAGAGTCAATGTCTTAGACATTTCTTAAGCCTCCTCTCCTCAATAAAACGGGGCCTCGGGGCCCCGTCGACAAAACTCAGAGTTACATTTCCATCATTTTCTTCGCAAGATCAACAACTCTGCACGAGTAACCGTACTCGTTGTCATACCACGAACAAACCTTTACAAGGTTACCCATTACGGCCGTCAGTTTACTATCGAATATCGCGGAAACAGTCGTTCCAACTATGTCAGAAGAGACAAGCTCCTCTTCGGTGAATTCAACTATTCCTTTCAGTTCGTTTTCTGCAGCTTTCTTCACAAGTTCATTTACTTCTTCAGCTGTAGTGTCCTTTTTGAGAACGACCGTCAGATCGGTTATTGAACCATCGGTAACGGGAACTCTCATCGCTATTCCATCGAGTTTACCTTTTAATTCTGGGATAACCACCCCTACAGCCTTGGCTGCACCGGTTGATGTAGGAATTGTGTTGGCAGCGGCCGCCCTGGCTCTTCTTAAATCACTGTGAGGAAGATCTAGAATTCTCTGGTCATTGGTATATGCGTGTACAGTCGTAAGATAGCCCTTCTCAATTCCAAAATTGTCGTTCAGAATCTTTATTATCGGTGCTATTGAATTAGTTGTACAGGAAGCATTGGAAACAATCTTCATCTCTGGTTTAAGAACCTCATCATTGACACCGAGCACGATTGTGGCATCCACTTCGCCCTTTGCGGGGGCAGTAATCAAGACCTTCTTCGCTCCAGCATCAATATGAGGCATGGTCTTCTCTCTGCTTCTGAAAACCCCTGTTGCTTCTATGACGAGCTCGACGCCAAGATCCTTCCAGGGAAGATTTGCAGGATTCTTTTCGGCGAATACTTTCACTTCTTTTCCGTTAACTAATATGGCTCCTTCCTTAGCTTCTACTGAGCCCTTGAACCTTCCATGAACAGAGTCGTATTTAAGAAGATGAGCAAGAGTAGCGGCATCTGTCAAGTCGTTGATCGCAACAACGTCGAACTCCCCGCGCTTCACCATCTCTCTAAAGACAAGTCTTCCGATTCTTCCAAAACCATTGATCCCTACTTTGTGCATTCGTTACACCTCCTAAAGTATGTTGTCCGGTAGATTGAACTCACCTGTTATTTTCGCTGTTTCCTCTTCTCTCCTCTTTGTTACTTCAGCTAACGCCTCGTTTATCCCCGCGATTATCAAATCCTGAACGATTTCGAAATCCTCTTCTCTTATTTCCGGCTCTACCTCAATGGATTTGATGCGATAGTCGCACGTTGCAACTACGTTTATTGCACCGCCACCTGCAGAAGCGGTAACTTCAATCGACTTGAAACTATCTTCAAGATTTTCCATCTCTTCTTGTGCCTTCTGCGCCTGTTTAAGAAGGTCGCCCATATTGGAACCTTTCCTTGAACCTCCGTAGTTTCGTCCTCCGAGGCCCCTGAATTTCTTCGCCATAGTTATTCCTCCTCAAGCTCTATCTTTATTTTTCCAGTCTCTATATCACTCTTAAGCCCCAGGCCTGTAATTACCGATTCAAAATACTCTCTTGAATCTCTGTCGAGGCTTTCAAGGGCCTCTTGTCCAGCCGCTTTGTCAGAGAGAACGAATCGTTTGCCGATAATATCTTCAGCGATTTTGTTTATCGATTCCATTCTTTCCTTCAGAAGCTCACTTGAGAATTCGCTATCTGGTTCTATTATTAAGTCCTCGATTCGATTCCCCTTCCTGATTTCCGCCAGACTTATCAAAGTCCACCACAATATATAATCCTTCATTCTAAGATGTTCGATGAATAATGAGATCTCTTCACTTTCTTCGGTGACTGAAACCTCAAGCTTTTCAGGCTTCTCACTATTTTCGTCAACAGCGATCGGAGATACTTCGGATTTTTGCGTGTCTTCGCCGTTCTGTTTTCCGAAGCCGCCCTTAAGGAGGACCATAACTTCAAATGTTGTCTGTTTGTCTTCGGCATACTTTAATTCTTTATTTGTTTCCCAAAGAGCCGAAAGCAGCCTGAAACAATCGTCACTCGGTCGCTCAACAAGTCGTTCCTTGACCGCATCAATCGCCTGTTCAAGAAATACTTCGTGCGTGAAGCCTCCAGACTGGATTTTTTCGGAAATCTCAAGTACTGAAGATGGGTTTCCCGATGAAAACGCCTGGAGAAATTCCTCTATTACCTCTTCGGGCAGGATCCCAAGAGCGGTTCTAGCTGCCTCTTCCTTAACGTTACCAGAGTATGAGATTACCCTCTCCATAAGATTTACAGCGTCTCGCATTCCTCCGTGTGCCGCCTTGGAAATGTATCTCAAAGCCTTTTCGTCGTATTGAAGCTCTTCGGCTCTCGCAATTCTTTCAAGATAAGTTACTATGTCTTCTTCCCTCAAAGGTTTGAAGTAAAAGATTTGACAGCGGGAAAGAATCGTTTCAGGAACTTTCTCGAGATTAGTAGTTGCCAGGATGAAAACCACCCTATCGGGCGGTTCTTCAAGAGTCTTGAGAAGAGCGTTGAAAGCCTCTCTGGTAAGCATGTGAAATTCATCTATAATGTAGACTTTGAATTTTCCCATTACCGGTCTGTAAGAAACCGCATCTCGGATCTTTCGTATCTCATCTATGCCTCTATAAGAGGCGGCATCGAGCTCTACAACATCCATATGAGAAGAGGAGTCGATTGCTTTGCAAGAATCGCAAACTCCACAAGGTTTTTCCGATCCTTCCGAAAGACAGTTAAGCATCTTCGCAAGAATACGAGCGCTAGTCGTTTTTCCAGTACCTCTTGAGCCTGAGAATATATATGCGTGGGAAAGCTTGTTCTTCTCTATCGCCTTTCCCAGGATCTCTTTTACCTGATCCTGACCGACTAACTCATTGAAATTTCTTGGCCTATATTTCCTATACAAAACTTCAGACATCTTAATCACCCGTTCATCTGAATTATAGCAGATCGTCTGAAATTTGTTTGGGCACGAAATGAGAATACTGTGAAAAAGAAAGTGAAAAATTTAACTAACTTTTCTAGACAGAATGATTATTACATTCGCGACTAGGAGACTCTCCTTGTTTCCCATTTTCCCCTCAGATAGTAAAAAATCATTACAGTTGCCTCTGCGATATCGGAAAAAACATATGAAAGCCAGACCCAGACTATGCTAGCTTTCATGAACGCTACGAAAACTATCAGCATAGGAACCTGAATCAGCCATCTGGAGACAACGCTGCCCGCTACGAATGGAAAGTTGTAACCCGATCCCCCGAAAACTGAGGAGAGACCGAAGCCATAGGCCAGGACTGAAATTCCAAGAGAACCATATTTCAAAAAGCTCGCGCCATATGAAATGATCTCTGGATCATCATTGAAGATTCCAATAACTATCTCTCCACCAAAGAACGCAATCAGAGCGAAGAAGAACATAATGAAGAATCCAATTAATCCCGCCGTTTTTGCAGTCGCTCTCGCTCTGCCAACATCATCTGCTCCTAAATTCTGCCCGACCATCGCAGAACCCCCCATGTTAAGTCCCACAAGAGGCATGAATGCAAGTCCGAACAATCTTCCCGTTACTCCTACAGCAGCAACGGCAGTTGTGCCGTATAGTGCCACGAATTTCAGAACCACAACGGCGGCAAGATTTCTGAAGAAACCCTCCAGTCCCGTTGGAAGCCCAATAGTTAGAAGCTTCCTGTCAATGTGCCTATCGAGGCGGAAAAGCCTCGATAGCTTCGGTTTGACTCCCTCTTTGCCCGAGAAAAGAATAAAAAAGCCAAGTAGAAACGATGCGGTCTGTGCTATGACGGTTGCTACCGCTGCGCCGAAGACCCCTAGTCCAAAACCCGGAATCGACGTTCCGGGAATGTGACTAAACATCAGAATCGGATCGAGTACCACATTGAGGGCGCTAGCCATCATCATTATGTACATCGGACTCTTCGCGTCGCCTATGCATCTTAAAGCCGTATTAACGGAGTAAGATGAGAACATCATCGGCAGGAAGAACAACCGGATATAACCGTAATCTAGAGCTGCTGTTATTACTGTCGGATCGTTGCTGAAAAAACCTAGAGAAGGTTTTAGAAATGCAGCAACTAACAGTGCGGAAATCAACGCAACTATGAACTTGAAAGTAATGGTCTGTTCTATCGCCCTGTTCGTCCCTTCTAAATCCTTCTTTCCAAAGCTCTGTGAAATCAACGAAACAGAGCTCTGACCGATAATTGAATTAAGAATGTCTACAATCCAGAAGAGAGTGGTGAAGATGGTGACTCCCGCAATGGCTTCACCGGAGATTCGACCTATCCAGAAAATATCCACTATGTCGTAGACCATTTGTGCACTGAATCCAATCATTGTAGGAACAGACATCACGAGAAGATTTTTCAGAATGTTGCCCTGAGTAAGATCTCTTGCCATTTAAGCCCCCTATGTTACCCTTGAAAAGAGACGCAAAAAGGAAAATTCTATCCATCAGAACACAGAAATTATAACCTACATATACTATCAGGAATCGATTATGTCCCGCAATCTTTCCAGAAAATTCTCCTGGATGAAGTGAAGTCCATTTTCCCAAAAGTAAGGCTCGGAAATATCTATTCCAACTGATTTCAGCAGAATCTCCGGTGAGTCTGAACTACCGCTCTCCAGCAGTCGTATATACCTTCGCTTGAACACATCCCCGTCCTCAAGGTACATCCTGTAAAGTGAGATAACCAGCAACTGAGCGAAGTTGTAGGCATAACAATAAAAAGGTGTGTGAAAGATATGTGGTATGCGAGCCCATTCGAATTTACTTTCAGGAAAAAATACTATAGTGTCTGCAAACATCAGCTTTAGTTCTTCAAAGTACAGATCAGACAGCTCTTTGAACGAAAGAAACTCCCTAGAGATAATACTGTGGGCAGCCATCTCAAATCTTGTGAACATATTTTGTCTCGCCGTCGAGGCCAGTATCTCTTCCATTCTTTTTGAGATAAGCGAAAGTTTTTCCGCCTTTCCACTAATATTGTCCAGAAGAAAATCAGTCATAAGCATCTCCGAAAAAATCGAAGCGGTTTCAGCCATGGTGAGAGGCGTCTCGTAGTTAAGATGAGTCTGTTTTGAAGAAAGCACGCCATGCAAGCCGTGACCAAGCTCATGTGCCAACGTCAAAACATCGCTAGTTTTTCCACCAAAATTCACAAGGACATAGGGGTGGACTTCAGGTGAGGCGTAATAACAAAATGCGCCACTACGTTTTCCAGGAATTATCGATCCATGAATGTATTCACCATCGAAAAAACCGGAAATAATTCGTCCACTTTGGGAATCAAAATTCCCCATTACTTCAAGTATCATATTTTTCGCTTCCTGCCAGCTGAATATATCTCTCGAATCTGCGAGCGGTGCGTAGATGTCGCTGTGAAGAAGGATTTCCTTGTTCATGACACGGGCCTTCAAACGGTAGTAATCCTGCACGATAGAATAACCTTGCGTAGTCGCGTCTATAAGATTCTCAACGGACTCATCTGAAACCTCGTTTTCAATGTTCCTCATTGAAATTGGAGAGGAGAAGTGCCTTTTGCTTGCGTCAAGATCCCAGTCCTTGGCGAGGGAGTTGTAGATGTTCGTCAGAATAACACTATTTTCCTCTGTTTTTCTGAAGAGGCTTTCAAATGCCTTTTTCCTTATCCCTTCATCTCCATGGCTTCTTAGATTCTCGACTTCGCTTTCGGTAAGGACCTTCTCTTCTCCATCAATAAAGATTCTGTATTCGAAAGTCGAGGTAAACTCGTCAAAGAGATTCAGCATAGCCATTTTCCCCGTAATGTCTTTCCTTACTATTATGTCTTCCTCGGGTTCCGATAACTGATGGTCTCTCAACGCTCGAACAAGATCGAAGTAATGTCTGTAGTTCTTCAACTCATCACATTCATTCAACTCTGAAAAGAAGTCGTCTGAAACTCGCGCCAGTTCAAGCTTAATAAACATCAGTCCACTTTCAAGCGCTGCCTCTAGATCGTCTATTCTCCGAACTAGTTTTTGAGTCGCTGAATCTGCTGTTAAAACAGAATGATTTAGATAGGCGAACATCGACAGCTTGCCTGCACGATTCAGAAGAGACTCCGATTTCTCAAGCAACCCCCTCAGTTCATGAGCACTAATATTTTCACCTGAAATCCTTCCCCTGTAATCTCTAACGAGTTCATCCTTTTCTCTTAGGACGGTCTTGATGTCTTCAAAAATAGTCTCGTCATCAAGCAAAGCGTAAAGCCTTGTCAGATCCCATTCTATTATCTCCCGTTCATTCAACTTGCTCATCAACCCCTTCTCCAAGTGCAACAACCAGTTCTCCGAACGTTCTTTCTCTTAGAATTTTCGAGACTTCTACCCAGCAGCTGAAGCTGTAAGATCTGTAAGTCATGAAATCCATCCCTGAATAATCCAGGCTTTCCACCCGGTCGAGTATCAGCTCTTTTCGACCAATCCATTCCCCCGTTACGCAACACACTATTCCTTCTTCTAACCAGTAGGGCAATCGATACTGCCTGAGAAAGAGATGGCACATTTCGTGAGCCACCGTTTGCGTCAAATTCGGGACCAAACTCAGAGGCTGAACAAAGATCGTGCTATCTTCTGCAGCTGCAATGAACCAATAGCCTAGGCCGGAGAGTTCCATGAACTCTCCGGTCGATGAAGCGATTATTAAGCGGTAAGTTCCCGTGACGGGTTTGCCTACGAGCCTTTCAAGAAGACCTTTATATTCTTCAAGTTCCGGCATTTCCCATGAAACGAATGTGCTTGTGAAGCAAAAAACTGTCATTCCAAAAAATAGAAATGCCACCAATGCCAGAGATTTCATTCGATAACCAGCACTATAGATTCGGTATTTGCCCGGTAATCCGAATCGTACATTGCCCATGCCTGAACCGGTGGAATTATGAATTCACCACTGGTGAGTATCCTCCAGCTGTTTTTGGTAACAAACTCTCCTCCTTCCCTAAAGAAGAAGGCAATTCGGTCGTATCTTGCGTCTTTGAATGTGTAGCCCCACCAGTAGTAGTCGAAGTAATAGAACTTCGTGTACCCGAGCACGTCTGCTTCCAGATTCTCCTCAACGGATATTCCGGTTGCCGGCAGCATATCTTCGACAACCACGTACGGAACGTCTTCCGGAATCTTAATGTGAACCTCAGAGACTATTGTTTCACCAGCGGTAAGAGAACCTGGGGTACCGAGTCTAACTGAATAGATCTCGACTGTCGGTTCATCATAGTAGCTCTCTTCAAAGGCTCTGATAATTATCTCGCCGTTGCTGATTCCCAGAACATCGCCTTCATACACCTTAAGACCCAATCCGTATTCTCCAAGAAGCAGCTCTCCGTCTTTGATTGAAATCTGCATGTTTTCAACCGTCTTCGATACATTTATCTCGAGAGAACCAACTTCATCCGGTGATAGGGTCTTAATGGACGAAACAACGTATGGTGAATCAATCTGCGGTGTTGTAAGGACATGAGTGTCATCCATGGGAACGGCGAGCTTCCTTCTCAGAACTCTTTTGACGATCAAACCCGAGTTTTCAGGTTCTATCTCCTCAGCTGCCACTGCTTTCTCACCATTTACTGAGACAGCTACCATTTCTGAGCTTTCGACAATTACGTTCTCTTCGCAAAATGGGATTGTAATTGATTCAGAAAGCCCACCGCTGTAAAGAACTTCTCCGCCGATCAATGAAACTTCCACTTGGGCGTTTTCCGAAAGCGAGCTACTCACGGAAGACAGAGACAGAATTGCCAGCGCCGTTGACGATGTTCTATACCAGTAGCTTCCGTTACCCATCCTCAGAAGTCTCTTCGAAATCTCAAAGATGTCCTCCGAAGGCATCTCCAGATCTACCGAAGCCTTCAGAAGCAGAGACAAAGTAACTATATCGTCGAAGAAATAATCAAAACTGGTCCCGGAAATCACGTCGTCTGCATCCAGATCTACGTATTCCATCGCTTCTTCAATTAGATCTTCAGCCTTGTCGTCCATGTTCAACGCTTCGTAGGCCAGCGAAGTCAGAATTATCGAAGGAACGTCACCTTTGAAATCGACGACAGAACCTACGGGATCCCTCAGTTTTCTGCTGAAGAGAACTATCACGTATTGAAGGAAGGGATCTGGATCTTCTTTGTAGAGAGTTTTCATCTCAGAATAGCCCATAGATACCACATCTTTATTGATAACATAACCGTTCTCTGTAGCGAGATACAAACCCAACATCACATACGCGGTCATGAATGGCGTGGAGTTATCGTCCTTCCACCAGCCCCAGCCTCCATCGTAATGCTGGTACCCATATAACCTCTCAAGTCCTTCACTTACCACTCTTGAGACCTTGTTGATGAAAGCAGTATCCGCTTCTTCCAATAGCTGAGAAGCTGCTAGTGCGGGAAGCAGTCTGCTCATCGTTTGCTCGACACACCCGTAAGGGTAATCTACCAAATACCTGACCGCCTCCAGAAGAATAGGATCAATTGTGGAAGAAATCGTAATCGTTCCTGCAGAGTTTTCTGAGAATTCGAGAGTCTTGTTTCCTTCAAGGAAATCAAGGGAACCGAATCGAGAGTAAGAAAACCTGGGCTTTATGGGAATCTCGTATTCGACTCCGTCTGAGCCGTGGCTTCCCTTGACGACAAACTTCACTTTGAGCTTCTGATCTTTCTCAGAGGACAAGAGATCCTGTACATTGACCTCGTAGCTGAATGAACGGCTCTCAAATGCTTTTATTGAAGAACCCTTTTCCTCTATTACTTCTTCGCCGAGATAGAAGCCGGTGATTACAGGTAGGGTTGAATCAAGGTTATTCTTAACAGAGAAGACAAGGTTAACGGTGTCTCCAGCAATAAGAAACTCTGGAAGAAAACTGCTGACGGTCATTGGTTTCCATGTCTCGAAACTCGATTTACTGTAGCTAAAATCACCGTTCGCACTGGAAGATAAAGTCCTTACTGTCCAGGTATCTAGATCTTCAGGCACTACAAAAGACAGTTCAGCCTGACCGTTCTCATCTGTGAAAGTTCCGGTAGACCAGAAGGCGCTATCACTGAATAGCTTTCTTGCCCTTACATCAGAGGTAAGGCTCTTCTCATCTCCACCTAGATCGCCCATGCCGAGCGGAGCACCTCCCGTAACTTTGGACTCTGCGGCCGGCGGTTGTGATTCAAGCAAATCTCCGAGTTTTGCGATAGATGGGTAGGCGGAATAGTAGAGATCATTGATGCTGATTGTGTTAAACCCTCTGTTGAAAGGACTGCCTAACGATCCCTTCCACTGATCGTAGTCCCCTTCAAATATGGATAGCATTGCCTGGGATACAACGGAAACGGTAAGCCCAACTTCGGCTGGTTTGCCTTCGGAATCGGTAACCTGGATTTTCATATTCACTGTATCACCAGGACTGTACCTTTCCTGAGTGAGAGTCTCTATTGATAGCTCTCTTGAAGACGTTTGGACTTCGATCAGGCTTGATTGGATAATCTGATAATCCCTGTATCCGACGATGAATAACATGAAATTATCGTAGGCATACCCTTCCGGTACTTCTATATAGACCGTGTTTTTCCCTTCAGTCGAACTGAATGGGAATTGACTGAATTCGCCGGAAAAATCAGAAATGATCCACAGATCCATCGGTGACGGTGTGTAGAAGACCACTTCTGCACTAGACCCTGGCTCCGCAGATTTCACCGAATCGATTAATATCGACCCATAATAGTCATAGTAACCTCCGGTGTAAACTGAGTAGGTATTTACGATTTCAGGTTCCCCTGAAGGCGAACCATTTATCTCAAAGTACACTACCGTATCTGGAGGAACTTGCCTAAGATCAATCGATACCTCTGCCTTTCCGCCGCTATCGGTTGAGAGTTCACCCTTGAAGACGTTTATTTTTAGATTCTTTTCAACGTGTTCGCCTTTATCCATTAGAATTACTGATTCCTCGTACCAGGCCTTTATCTCGAATTCCTTAGAGACAGGAGTATCGTCATTCAACCTGGTTTCGATTCTTACAAGAGCTTCATTTTCGGTGAATCTATAATCCACTAGGAAATCGAAACTTCCCTGTACAATTTTGAAATCGACCACACTCCGTGACTGCATACCTGTGTCATCTGACACAGTCACTATCGCGTAGTAGGCTCCGCTTTCAAGCTCCCCTGTGTATCCTATTACGGTCTTTCCCGAACCGTCCAGTCTTGCAGAGCCATTGTCAATGTATTGAGTGCCTTTGTAGATCGTGTAGTCTACCTTTCCAAGAGAGACCGGATCTCCAAAGTAGTATTCCGACGAGACATCAATTGTGACAGGCTCTCCTTTTCTGAAGGCACTGGTTGTGGGTTCTGCCAGTGTAAAGAAAGTAGGCTTCTTATAATCTGCAATCTGGAAGTAGTAGTAATCCTCGTTTTCACCCCATCGAACGATTATTCTGTAAGATCCTCTGGTTATTTCGGAGTATGTTCGGAAACTACCGACAACTGATCCCAGATCGTCTGGCTCCAGAGTTTGAGCGTAAACTCCTCTGTTCAAAGGATCGACTATCTCGATTTCGACAAAATCTATTTCCGGTATCTTATAACCCGATGGAGTCACTTCTCTGATGAAGGATCTGAAGTTAACTACCTCTCCAGCTTTGTAAGCCGGTCTGTCTGTAAACGTCAAAGAGATGTGCCTGGAAGAGAAATAGTAATCATACTCCCCTGGCCTCCATAGAATCGATCCCTCGGAAGACTGAACAAGTATTGCCTCTTCGGTTTTAGGAAGGTAATCGAAGACGAAAACTCCCTCTTCAGATTGCCCCAGCAGCTCCCCATCACTGAGTCTGTAAAGCGAGAAGTGATCCAGGAAGCTCCCATCATCTTTCTTCCAGAGCCTCAACATCGCTCCGTCTTCATGAGCGAGCAACTGGGCTCCAACCATGCGAAAACTCGTCATTAGCTTTGCGGTACCGGACTGCGACGAAACAACTATTAATCTTAGACCCATGAGTTCTTCTCTTGGTAAGTAGATTCTCTGTTTCTCCTTAACTGTCTGCCTAAAAGCATATAGAGGATCTCCGGAAACTCTTACATCACCAATTGTTATCGCTCCAGTAAGGTCTTCCTCGTCTAGATCGTAGATCTTGATGTCGATGAAAGAATCCTTGTCATCGGTGTAGACACTTGGAAGATAATCAAGCGAATAGAACTCCACGAAAGAGGAGCTCAGCTCGTATCCATATTGCTGAATCTCAAACGCAATCGCTGTTAACCCTGCTAAAAGAAGAATTAGAAGAAGCACACATACCTTTCTCATCGCGTTCACCCTCCATCACTTCTGGGGCAGAAACTTGAAAGCGTATACCCCTAGATAGTTTTCGTTAGTATATATTGGTTGCCATTGGTAAGGCATAGTTCTTACGTAATCATCCATACTCCAGAGTTTCAAGACACCGGAATCGGTTTCGGAAAGGGGTCCAGTATGGTATATGAGGCCATCACCGGTGAAGATCATTGAATGAAAGGTTGACGGCGAAGGATGATGGAAGAAAATTATGTCGCCAGGTCTTGCTGCTCCCAGATCCCTACCCTTAAATACCATACTACTACGAACCAGGTTGTAAGCATCGGCAAAGTAAGTGAAGGCTCCGTCGTTGCTTATGAAGATTCTGTTTCTCAGTATCGGGATATCTGGGTAGTTATACTCTCTAACGTCCGGAATCTTTCGCAGATCAATTCCAGTCTTCTCACGCCACAGATCATAGTCTACGGCTGTCTCGGAAAACCACTCTTCGTCGTGCGTCTTAAGAGCTTCTCTGGCGGCGAATCTGATCAGCCCGCTACAATCTCTTTCTTCGGATTTCCAGTTATTTGAGAACTCAATAACCTGGTAGGCAGCAATGTTCACAAACCATGCTCTGAAGTTCTCGGCGTCTTCACAGTCAAGCACCAGTTTATCAGGGAAACCGTCGGAATTACTGTCAACGAAATCATTGAACTCCAAGGAAAGGGTTTTGCTGGCTCTGAACAGGCCCTTGAAATCAACAACAATGACCGCATTCTTGTCATCAGCGCAGAAAGAATATGTCACGAGATCAGAATCGCTGTAGAAACTTTCTAGTGTTGCACCCCTTACATATGAAAGAGTAGATCTTTCATAGGTGGATTTGGGGACTGAAATGGAAAAAGACTCACCCCTTCTTACATCTGACGTCTGCACTCTTATGTTCGAGTAGTCGTCTTTGAAGTTCAGAAAGGTTGCAGATAGAACAACAGTAGTCAAGATTACCAGGAAAAGATAAGCAATGTTCATTCTCATAGACTAATCTCCTCACAGAACCGCTAGACTAGCTTACCACCTGTAAGACTTCCGAGTGATGATTTTGTTCGACTCTCCACAAGTTCATCTTACAGATCTCTAATTCATACGATTCTCCAAGAACATAGGATAGTTAGGCCTGTCGATCTGCTATCATATGAGGAGAAGATTAACCTGGGGGTGAAGCTTTGTCGAGAAGAAATTTCATCTTTCTTTTGCTTTCGCTGATTTCATTATCTATCCTTACTTCCGGATGCATTAACTATGTGCTGGCCAGACCGGAGAGTGTCCTAACCAAACTGGAGCGCGAAATAAACAGAGCCAAGGAAGACAGAATTATTGAACTCTACTCAGAAGAGGTGTGGGTGGCTACTCCGGGTAATCCCTCCGGCAGAATTCTTCCGAAGCACAGCCTTGCCTCTTTCTACTCGGACTTTTTCGAGCTCTACGAAGACATAAGTATAGAACTGCACTCTGAAGAAACCCTTAGAGATTCTCTGGAAGCAACCATGACGGTCTCTTTTACACTCGAGTATTCTTACGAAGGAAAGAGGTATTACGACATCGGAGAGGGAAGTATTCTGTTATCGGGAATAGATAATCATTGGCAGATTTGTGGGGAAAGAAACAATCCGATACTGAGCCTTTTCGAACCTGCAGAGATGTAAGATTCAAACTTAAAGGAAGGCTCTCGGCAATTACGGTTCCACCGCTGAATCTCATTCTGTTCTGGGACTGTTAGTGGGATACATCGAGAACTGTAACGATAGATGCACCATTATTTGGGAAATGAAGAAGCCTCATCTAGTGCGTTTTTGACCGCCGCAACGATAGACTCGCTTGGGGTTGTAGCTCCAGTAACCAAATCAACATCGGGACTCTGTGCTTCAAGTACTCTATCCGCAGTTCCTTAAGCTCTTATGTCATATCTATCCGATTGATTCTTGAGTATTCGTATTTCGATTATTCTCTACTGGAATCTATCACCTCCAGACTTATACATCCTTCACTTACGGCAAAGACTCCATCAACCATGTTTGGAAATGCTCCTGACTTCTCATTCATCGATTCTCGAAGTCTGCTTGCCTGAGAGTCGGAAATTGTCCCGATGATCGTAGCTGCAGATACCAAGAATAGCAAGAAACTAACTGCATATTTCATTCTTACCTTCCAGACTAAGTAAATTTCACTGAATCTACTATCTGTTGGATAAAGAGTGGTGGAATTTCCACAAAGAAATATTCAGATTAAGGTTGTCCGGATTAGTTGGCTTGACAAGAAAAGTTGAAAGAGATCTGGCAGCATAACGAAATTTCATACTGCGGCCGAATTTGAAGTTATTATCCCGATGACATCGTCGTACAGGAGTTTTGTTGCTCCCTTGCCCATCATTACACTCTTGTCGATCTTCTTCAGTGAGTGTATCACCGTTGAGTGCTGTTTCCCGGTTTCACGCGCTATTTCAGTTACTTGCTTACCAAAATGATTCTTCAGAATGTACATAGTTAACTGCCTCGCAAGAACAATGTCCTTGCTCCTGCTCCCCGATTCGATTTCTTTCTTAGTAACCTTCATCGTCTTCTCAATAGCGGAGTAGATCTGGTCAATCGGTCTCTGGAATGCTGGAACGTTTATCGAGCCAGTGAAAGACTGGAGAATCTGGGTTGCCAGAGATAGATCTATCTGTGATCTAAAGACACTACTGTGTACAATCAGTTTTATAATTGCTCCACGCAATCTTCTGAGGTTACCATCGATGTTGTCCGCGAGAACTTTGGCAACATCATCCGGGAGAGATACGGATTCCCTTTGAGCAAGCTGCTTGGCAATATGAAACCTGGTAGATGGGCGGGGTTCTTGAATTGACATCAGCATTCCCATCTGGAACCTTGACTTAAGCCTGCTGTGGAATGTCTCTAACTCCTCGGGATTTCTGTCGGAGCAGATTATCAACTGTTTCCCCGAATCGTGAAGTTCATTGAAGGAATGGAAAAACTCATTCTGGACACCTTTCTTGCCTATTAGAAACTGAATATCGTCTATCAGAAGGATATCGGATTTCTTCCTGTAATGATCTCTGAACTTCTGAATGTTGTTCTCTTTTATCGACTGAATCATGTCGTTCATGAACTGTTCGCTTGTTATGTAGAGAACCTTCTTGTCAGGAAAGTTGCTCATGGTCTCCTGAGCTATTGCCTGCAGAAGATGAGTCTTTCCCAATCCCACTCCCCCATAGACAAAGAAGGGATTATACTTCCCCGGATTCTGGGTTACGTCCAGCGCCACTTCATAGAGGGCTTTGTTTTCACTTCCCACAACGAAGTTACTGAACGTATACTCTGGATTTAGATTTGAAATCATCAGAGGCTTTCTCTTCAACAGAGAACCGGATATCTGGTCGCTGGTCGAATCTACAGAGGGAGTCTCCTTGTTCTTGTACACAATTTCAAAAGAGACTCGCCTGCCGAGAATCTCGGCTATAGAATCGGAAATGACAGCTCCATATTTTGTCTGAAGCCAGTCCTTGATGAACAGGTTGGCGACCGAGAAAACGACCCTTTCATCTTCGACTGCCTTCAACTCAAATGTGGAGAACCAGTTGTCCCACGTTTTCTTTGAGACCTTCTTCTTCAAAGTGCTTATAATAGAATTAGACACAACGACCTCCACGGAATAATGCTATAACCCTGAAGCGAACCGCAAAATAGGAAATATTTACAATAAATCTTTCCGAAGCAATTACTACTATATCAGACTTAACACTCAGAAAAAATAGACAAATTTTGTGTTCCACTATAGAAAGGGGCAGATCATTTGTCTGCCCCTACATGTGAACGTTAAGAATTGGAAACTATTCTACTTTTATTGCCTGAACTGGACAGGAGTCTGCAGCATCCTGAGCACAAGCCGCTTCCGTCTCGGGAACAATAACCTCGGCCTTTCCATCATCATTCATTTTGAAAACCTCGGGACAGATTCCCTCGCAAACTCCACATCCAATACAAGTATCTTTGTCCACGTAAACCTTCAACGTTTACACCTCCACCAGAAAAATCATGTGAATTATATCATGCTCTTGCATTCTTCTACGATAATCTTGGCCATTTCAAGGCCAACCCTTTTCTGACCTTCAGTCGTGCTTGCTCCAACATGAGGAACACATATCACATTACCCAACCCGATCAATTTCCTTCTAAGTTCGTCAGAGGGGGGCTCTACTTCAAAAACATCCAGGGCAGCTCCGGAAACCTTTCCAGAAACTAACCCGTTATATAGGGCCTGCTCATCTATCGTTCCCCCTCGGCTTGTGTTAATGATGATAACGCCGTCTTTCATCGCTGAGATCTCTTTTTCACCAACAATGTGTTTCGTTTCGGCTGTTAAAGGAATGTGGAGCGAGATGACATCTGATTTATCGAATAGAGAATCCAGTGAAGAAACAAGTTCAATTTCCATCTCGGTTTCCTTCACAAATGGATCGTAAGCACAGACATTCATTCCAAAAGCAATAGCCCTCTTCGCGACTTCTCGGCCTATTGCCCCAAATCCTATAAGACCAATCGTCTTGCCGAATATCTCTGTACCTTTCAGTTCCTTCTTTTCCCACTTTCCTTCCTTGATGCCGTACGTACCTCTTGGAATGTGCCTTACAAGGCTGAGAAGCAAACCGAAAGTGAGTTCGGCCACCGAGATGGCGTTGGCTCCGGGTGTGTTTCTAACCATTATGTTGTGCCTTTTCGCAGCCTCAACGTCAACATTGTCCAGTCCAACTCCGGCCCTTGCAATCAACTTTAGCTTCTTTCCGGCATCGATCACCTCAGAGGTTACCTTCGTTGCACTTCTCACGACCAAGATCTCTATATCGGGCATCTTCTTAAGCATCTCATCTTTATCTAGATGCTCAGCAGTTATCTCGAACAGCTTGCTGTCCTCAAGGATCTTCATTGCATCCTTGTCGAGAGGATCGTTAGCGTGTAGTCTAAGCATCAAGCGCCCTCCTTCTCGAAAATCTCCATAGCAACTCTTGCTCCGGTTCCGTACTCCACCTTGAACCCTAGCCTTCTGAGGACTTTCTCGAGAGATGTCAGGGCAATAATGACATCGTAGTCCGACATATACCCGAGGTGGGCTATCCTGAAGATATTTCCTTTCATCGAACCCTGTCCACCGGCTATCGTTACTCCATATTCGTCTCTCATTATGGAGACTATTTTGCCTCCGTCGACACCTTCAGGCACCTTGACAGAAGTAAGCACATTTCCCGGCCTCTTGGAGAAAAGCTCCAACCCCATGGCTTTTATGGCTTCTCTCGTTGCCTTCCCCATTAGTTCGTGTCTCGCCCACACGTTTTCCATTCCTTCTTCGAGAAGCATTTTTACGGCAAGACTCTGCTGATAGATCAGGTTGACAGCTGGCGTCCATGGAATAGGATCCTTCAAGTATTTCTTCAGGTTGAAGTAAAAACTGGTAGAACTAACGTTCTTGGACTTTTCGATAGCCTCTTTACTGAACGATATGAAAGCCAGTCCAGGAGGTAGCATAAAACCCTTCTGAGAGCCAGATACAACTATATCAAGCCCCCAGTCATCGGTAAGCAAACGTTCGGCAACTAAACCACTAATGCCGTCTACTGCGATGAGTTTGCCCGCTTTCTTCACAACTTTACTTATGCCTTCGATATCCATTACTGTTCCAGTAGATGTTTCGCTAAGGGTTGTAAGAACAGCAACTGCATCGGGGTTTTCATCCAGGGCTCTTTCAACCATTTCCGGGGTGTAGAAGTCTCCATAATCTCTTTCAACCAAGACTATCTCCGCACCGAAAGTCTTCGCAAGTTCAACCCATCTCTCGCCAAACTTTCCAACGCTACAGACTATTAACTTCTCTCCGGGATTGACTATGTTTGCAACGGCCATTTCCATCGCTCCCGTACCGGAAGAAGCAAGGATAAAGAGATCGTTTTGTGTCCTGAAAACCTCCTTCGTCCCGTTTACCGCGTTTTCAAAAATCTTCTTGAACTGCGGAGTTCTGTGATGAATCGTATCCTTTGCACCCTCAAGCAGAACGTCGATAGGAACCGGCGTCGGGCCTGGAGCAAGTAAATAGTTCTTCTTGATCATCTTTGCCAATTGGGCCACCTCCAATCCAATCTGGTTTGTAATGGGTTTTTATACTCAACGCTACAACATAAAATTGACCACAAAAGATTGCTTATGAGGGGAACTGTGGCTCATCTATAGTTTAGAGCACTGCTGCCTCCCTGACAACGCCCTGTATTCTCAAATTAAGTCTTTAATTGCTCTTAAAAGCATTCCATCACTTTTTTGCTTGGTTTTGCTCCTCTATCAATCTTGTGATGCAATCTGCCACACTCCACGGACATTTCCTAAAACGACTGTATAAGAACGAGAAATTTCTGGCACTTCGAGTGTTAATATCAGACAAGCAAATAAAAAGCTTGAAGGGGTGAAGTCTTTGAAGAATTTTGTCCTTTTGCTTTTGGCACTTCTTGTTTCCGTTCCAACGTTTGGTTCTTCTGTAGTTTTCGAAAAGTCTTGGGGAGTTCAGGGAACTAAGAATGGTCAATTCAGCGATCCGCAAGGGATTTTCGTTGACGGAAAGGATTTAGTCTACGTTGCTGACACTTTGAACCACAGAATTCAGGTATTCGACAAAAACGGTAAACACAAAACCTCATTTGGTAGCTATGGCAGCGAAAACGGAGAGTTTCTCTTTCCCCACGATATAGTGGTGGATTCAAAGGGCTTCATCTACGTTGCAGATTCTCAGAATGGAAGAGTACAGAAGTTTTCAAGCAAGAACAAGTTTGTCAAATCGTGGGGAAGCAAAGGACCGGAACCAGGTCAGTTTGATGGACCGATGTATCTTGCAGTCGACAAATCTGACCGCATATATGTTGGTGATGCCTTCAATCAAAGAGTTCAGGTATTCGACAATGAAGGAACGCTTATACTTACTGTGGGAGCAAAAGTCGGGATGTTTGATGCAATGAATCCCGGGAATCTTGCAACAGTATCTGGTCTCAGTGTTGACAACAATGGATACATATACATCTCGGACGATATAGTGAGAAGAATTCAGAAGTATGATCCCGAGGGAAACTTTGTTGCTGAATGGGGCTCCGGTTATAGCGGAAAATGGGGGCAACCCGGAGGGTCAACAATCGATAGCTCTGGTAATCTTCACTACATAAATAAAATGAATAATATGGTTGTTGTTCTTGACCCGAAGGGCAGCTTCCTTTTCGAGTGGGGAGGTTCAGGAACGGCGAGCGGTTTGTTTACGAGACCGATTGACCTCTATTTCAGTGATGATGGCTCAGTGTTTGTGCTTGAGCAATCGGGCAACAGGATCCAGAGGTTCGGCATTTCTTACTGACACAAGATTGGATCGAAACAGATTCAAAGTGAAAAAAGGGAGAGATTAAAGGAGGTTGTTTTCATGAAAAAGTTGACTATTCTGTTGTTATTGGTATTGTCGGTTTCAAGTATTGCTCTTGCGCAACGGCTATTGCCTCAGGACAGTGCAAGGTTCATAAGCATTGTCACAGAGGGAACTTTCAATAACTTTCCAGACAATTTGATCGGTGAATCATTTGAAGCGTTCTTTGAAATGCCCAGGTGGAAATATTCTAAAGAGGGAACCGAAAACATTGTCGAGTTCAGCGGCAATTATCTTGATGAAAATGGTGAAGCGGCAACAGTGAAGATGCGCTTCTTAGTCAAGGAGGAAGATTCAACCTTCATAATGAATTACTGGGAGATCAACGGTGTTCCTCAGGACAACAGTAATCAGTTTGCGTTCCTGGAAAAGATCTTCCTGCCTGAGCGGGCAGACGTCGCAATCTCAGTAGTTAAGGAAGGCTATTTTTACGATTATCCCGACAAGATAATCGGCGAGTCTTTCAGCACCTATTTCTCAGATGGGAGCTGGGATTACTTCGTTACCGCCGACAATCAGGATGTCGTTGAGTACATTGGCTTTCTTTACGAGGAAGATGAAACTATAGAAACGGTTTTCCAATTCACTGTGAACTTGGATGAACGCACTTTCGAAATTGCGTATC
Source organism: Mesotoga sp. H07pep.5.4 (assembly GCF_003664935.1). Lineage (NCBI taxonomy): Bacteria > Thermotogati > Thermotogota > Thermotogae > Kosmotogales > Kosmotogaceae > Mesotoga > Mesotoga sp. H07pep.5.4. Next base: position 181,436 of record NZ_JFHM01000031.1, on the reverse strand, counting down.
TGGGAATAGACGATGTCTCCCAGGACGATGAAGCTATCGACACGCTGCTTGCTTCGATACTGGACTCCAAGATCACCGAAGTCAAAAACTCCTATTTCGATGTTTACTACAACTGGATGACCCTGGGCGAGGCATTCGATGGCTTCTTCTACGAACCACACTGGGACTTTTTCGTTTCAACTGACGATCTCAATATAGTTGAATTCTACGGAACATTTGATCTAGGAGGGATTCCCGCCGAAGTATATGCTCAATTTGAAGTTTATGAAGACGGTACCTTCGACCTTTACTACTGGGAGATAGACGAGCAATACGAAACTATAAACGCGTTTTATCTACTTCTAGAACTTATCTACTACTGATAAACAACCCAGAGGGCCCACGAGGGCCCTCTGTTTTTTTGTGTAAGTTTTGAGGTAAGGCAGTATCGATTGATCCAGGTTGTATGCGCTTTCCTTTGCAAACACCATTTCCTTCAATCTGCAGAACTTCCAAAAATCATGAAAACTTCCGAGAGGTTCAGGCGAGAATTTCGTTTACGGAAGCGATCTACGGATCCGTCAAGGTGAGAAGGAGGTTTATATGAGAAGGATAGATTTGTTCTTGCGTTGATACTGCTGGTGCTGTGATTTCCGGAATATCGTTTTTTGGGAGATCCACGGATATTTTTCGCAAAGATCTTGACCTTTCTACATTTTCTGAGATCAGCCCAATATTCATTTCTACAGCCCTATCGAGATTCAACGTCAAGTCAAACAATCCCGCTCATGTTGCAATTCGTGGTTCATTTTTCGATTTACAGCCGTTGAGGCTTTGGTCTACCGGCAACCACATGGCTCTTTATTCTTCGGTGCGGGCGTTTACTTGCGAGCTGAAAGTACTTCCCCACACAAGGAAAATAAGACGGCTGGCCTAGAATCGGCCGGACCACCCGTAGTAGCTCTCGATGAACTCCGGACTTATGATGGAAAAGAATAAAAAGAAAAGTTACGTTGCAGTAGATGGAAAGGTCTATGACTTTTCCCGACTAAACAGGCGGCAGAACGACTCTCGCCAGGCCGGGATGCATCTCGCTGGGAGGGAGCTGACATCCGAGTAATGCAAAGGCTCTCCGCGAAGTGTTCGCGAAATTCCGGGCGTTGAACCGATAGCAATAGTGGAACAATAGTTGACGAGCTTGAAGATAGAAAAGTCATGACGGCGAAAAAGCGTATGTTGCAGTAGAAGGGAAGGTTTACCACGTGATCGAGATTGCTCTTTGGAGAAACGGTTATCATCAGGGTCAACCCCATGGTGCAGGACGAGAACTGACTAGAGATATTCTCGCAGACTCTCCACATGGAACCGCCGAACTCGGGAAAATATTTGGTAGGCCTGCTTGTCTTCACTCGGGAGCAACTCTCAAGATTCAACGGCGTTGAAGAACCCAGGCGGCTGGCCTCTCACAACGGCGCAATATTCGATGTTACAGATCTAGAATCCTGAGGAATGGATTCCGGGGTAGAGATGTGATGGAAACTTCGCAGCTTCTGAAATAGAATTGCTAGAAACGCCGGTCAAAATTGGCTGCCCTGTCATTGATGAATAGGACCCATGAGAAGGGGTTCTATCTGAATCATCCTGTGTTTCGATCTTAAATGCTGGTTTGCTTTTCGCGCAATTGTCGGATGAAAGGCAAATACTGTGCTGATTTGGGTATACGCAGACCAAGAATTCGCGAGAAACAGTTCTTCAATAATAAGCTGGGTTCAGAAGTATCACTTCTTCCTGTAGTGGCCATGTCAGATTTGGGCCGCTCGAATTTACTTTCCAAAACATGAAGGAACTCATCCATTGTTCTTAGATAAGCCAGTTTGGAGTCTCCTGACCTCGTACTCATTAAGAGTGTAGTCCTTCCCACCGACTTCCATTGTTATGCTATGTGGAAAAGGATTTTGAAGAATCGTGTTAGATTCGTCCTTAATAACTCTTCCAGGCCCACTTGCTTTTCTTTCTATTCCGGCTTCAATAAGAAGAGTTTGGAAAGACCCGATTTCAGGAACTGTGCTCAAGTAATACATGTTCGCTCTCTTTACTAGAGCAGGATGATTAGTAAAAGGCCCATTTAGATAGACGGCAAGTACCTCACAATCTTCGCTCGGGAGAATTTTCTCTACAACAAAGGAGCCATTGAAAACATGGTCGGTAAAAGATATCTCTACTTTCGTCTCAATTCCTCCTGCATCAACGACTCTAAGACCCATTAGTTCAGTGATAAAACTTTCTTCGGTCTTCTTGATGAAATTGCGCCCATCTTTTTGATCCGTAAGAGCCGTGAAGAAAATATCCCCTTTAAACCTCCTCAGCTCTTCGACGAAGCATCGTTCAAGTTTGAAACTTGAAGGAACGAAAGCCAGTAAATACCCTTCCAATGAATCGCCGGGAAAAACGAAATCCACGTTGTAACCAAGACTTCTAACTGACTTATAGACCGGCAAAATTCCGTCTAGTAACAAATCGAATTTGTTGTTCAAATTGTCCGTATCATTTATCCAAAAATTCTCATAGTCAATGTAAATCGCCGCTTCTCTTTGTGGAAAAACAACACTCCAGTCTTTTAATTCTTCTATAGCTTTTGAAAAAGCTTGTGCACGTTCGGTGGGTTCACCATCATAGTCGATTAATCCAGTATGAAATTGCTCTGAACCAAAAGGCAGTTGCCTGAATCTGAAGATCAGCGATCCGAATGCACCGTGTGCAAAAGACTGCTTTACCCAAAATGACAGCTGACTGCTTTCGTATGAAGGATTCACAGTGCGCCAGTTAACCCTTCCTGGCTGTTGTTCCATGACGAGAAAGGGCTGTTTCTTGAGGGAGCGCATCAGATCATGGTTGAGAGCTTGAAGATCTGGATCGTAATCCCCTACAATGTAGTTGTCCCATGATACGAAGTCGATAGAGTCTGAAAGCTTTTTATAGTCTATTTCCGTAAAGTTTACCATAAGATTGTGGGTTATAGGTGCTTCGCTCTTTCTCATGATGATCTCCCTCTGCAGATTATGATAGTCTATCGCAGAATCAGAGGAAAATCTTTTATAATCTAGTACCAGGGAAGGGTTTGGCGAAGTAAGAGTCCTTCTTGGCGGTTCTATCTCTTCCCAGTCATTGAAAATCTGACTCCAAAAAACCGTTCCCCAAGCTTTGTTAAGCTTATCGATTGAACCATACTTTTTCTTCAGCCAAACTCTGAATGCAACCGCACAATCCTCGCAAAAGCAGACTGTAGAATTGTGACATCCAAATTCATTATCGATTTGCCATGCAACTATCCTCGGATCGTTGCCAAAGTGATCGGCAAAAGCTTCGACTATTCTTGATGTCTCCTCACGATAGATCTTCGAGTTGAAACAGTAATGCCTTCTACTGCCACTTGCTATGACGAGTCCGTTGACATCCTTCTGAAGTATCTCAGGGAACTCTTTCGTTAGCCAGGGTGGAGGCGTACAGGTAGGAGTTCCCATAATCACTTTTATTCCTTCTGAATCGAGAAGATCAACCGCTCCATCGAGAACGGAAAAATCAATTTCGCCTCGTTTTCTCTCGACTACGCTCCAGGAGAATTCTCCTATCCGTACTACGTTGATCCCGATTTCTCCCATTGTTCTTACGTCTTTTTTCCAACGCTCACGAGGCCAGTGCTCCGGATAATAAGCCGCTCCAAACCAATTCATCCCTTAACACTCCCAACTGTAAGTCCTTCTATGAAGTACCTCTGGAAAAGAAGAAATACTACCAGAGGGACGACTGCTGCAATTATAGACCCGGCAGCCATAACATTCCAGCTCGTAATCCACTGACCCTGAAGATTTACAAGACCTAAGGTAACAGGCTTGAATCTGTCGCTTTGTATCAGTATTAGAGACCAAAGATAGTCGTTCCATATCCATGTGAACTCGAGAATTCCCAAAGCTGCCATAGCAGGTACTACGAGAGGTAAAACAATTCTTCTGTATATCAAGAAGTGACCGGCTCCGTCAATCATCGCAGCGTCGAATATACTTGCAGGAATTGTCTTCATGAAGTTCCTCAAAAAGAAAGTGCAGAAACCAAGCTGAAATGCAATATGAAAGAGAATAACACCGATATAGCTATCGTAGATTCCGAAAGAGATCGACATACGATATACCGGTATCAACAGCATCTGAAACGGAATAAGCATGCCGCCCACAAAAATCATCAAAATAGTTTTGGAAAGTCTGAAATCGTACCATGCCAATGCGAATGCGCCCAGACTGGAAAGGAACAGCGCGCCAAGAACGGAAGGCACTGTAATTATAAATGTATTCATAAAGTATCTGCCCATATTGGCGTCCTGCCAGGCAGTTGCGTAATTCTCGAATCTCAGTTCTTTTGGTGGTTCCCACCATCTTCTTCCCATCATGAGTTCATCCATGCTCTTCACTGAAGTAAACATCGTTATGACAAAAGGCATTAGCCAGACTAGCACCAGGAGGGTGGCGAATATGTAGAAAAGGGTCTTCTTCATTCGTTTCCGACCTCCTTTTTCAACACATTCCGCATATATACAACAATGAATACCAGAGTAATCAAGAACTGAATTGTTGCAATTGATGATCCGTAGCCCATCCTGTAATTATTGAATGCCTTAATGTACATGTAGTTCGCCATCACAGATGATGAGTAGAAAGGTCCGCCGCGTGTCAGAACATAGACAATATCGAAAGCCCTGAGAGAATCGATAACGCTTACCGTAACGGCCACAACGGTCGCTGGCTTGAGCATCGGAAGCACGACGTTCCAGAATCTCTTCCAAGGACCAGCGCCATCAACCGTGGCAGCTTCAACTAGTTCCCTCGGAACACCCTTAAGCCCGGCAAGAAAAAGAACCATAGCGTAAGAAATCTGCCTCCAAGACGCTGCCATTATCAGAGAGTAGGTTACTACGGAGGGGTCGCTCAACCACGAAACGCCTTTGAATCCCAGCAACGCCAAAAAACTGTTCAAAACGCCGCTTCTTGGCTCGAGAATCCAGGACCAGATCTGTCCAATGACAACGAACGAAAGGGTCATAGGAAGATAGACAAGTGTCTTGTAAAGCTTGTTTCCCCGAAAGTTCTGGTCTAGAAGAAGAGCAATCCCCAGGCCCGCAGGTACGCATACCACCGCAAATCCAATCAGCCACTTAATATTGTTGATCAAGGAAACAATGAAATATGGGTCTCTGAACAATTCTCTGAAGTTGTCCAGGCCGATAATATCTTTGGACATCGAGACCCCGTCCCAGCTGGTGAAGCTGAGAAGAAGCGTACTGATCAATGGATATATGACCCATATAGAATACATCGTAAGAGGAAGGGCAAGGAAAGCCCATGGAACCCATCTCTTGCTTCTCATTATTTCCTCCAAATGAAGGGTGGGTCCTGCCGACCCACCCTGTACAGAAAGCCTTATTTGTAGATTCTGTTTCGTTCGGCTTCGAGATTCTTTAGAATCGTATCGAGTCTGGAAGGGAAGGTCATGAATTCCACAAAGCCGTTCATTCCCGCATTAGCCATTTCTGGATCGGTATCCCGATCGTAGAACTGCATCACTCCGTCAGATGAAAGTATCATTTCCAAACCTTTCTTGGCGTGGTCGTCCGGTGCGGGGACATGCTTATTGGCAGCCAATCTTCCAAGTTCCGTGGCAAAGTATTCTTGCGCTTCCTTCGAAGCGATGAATTTGAGGAACGTCTTGCCTGCCTCTTTGTTCTTGGCGTTTGCCGGCATCATGAAGCCGTCGATTGGTGTGTCTTCGTAAAGACCAAGATTACCATCAATAATAGGGAACCTGAAGAAGTCAAGATCATCCTTCACATCAGGTGGAGCAACATCCTTTATGAACTGCCCCATCAGGTACATGCCTGCTTCTCCTGTGAAGAGATAGGTGGCAGCTTCCTGCCATGTGTAGGACGTTGCATCCTCATTGAAATAACCGTTTTCTACAAGCTGTTTCCAGTACTCGAAAACCGCCTTCATCCCATCGTCAGTATATGGGATTTCTCCGTTTGTCAGCTTTAGAGCGTAGTCGATTCCGTTAACTCTCATGTTCAGGTAATCAAAGACCCCCGGTGGCAGTCCATAGATACTTTGTCCCAATGGTTATAGGGATCATGTCATTTGCCTTCAATGTCTCACAGACGTCCTGAAATTGCTTCCAAGTTAGGGGTACGGTGATCCCCAGTTCTTCGAAAACGGACTTTCTATAGTACACACCCCACCAGTACCATGATTGTGGCAGGAAATAAATACGATCTTCGTAACTAGAAGCGCTAACAAATGCCTTTGGGAAATCTGCTTCAAATCCATTCTCAAAGATATCATCAATTGGTTCGAGAAGATCCTTGCTGGCAAAATATCTCATTCTTTCACCAGCAAACCAGGTGACAACGTCAGGCGGATTTGATGAAGTAAGCCATGTTCTGAGAAGCACTTTGAAATCCTCATGTGCAAACGTGTTCACGGTTACCTCAAAGTCCGGGTACATTGATTCGAACTGTTGTACAAGTTCCTCAAAAACTCTCTTCGGTTCCGGGTCAGACATATAGGAATTCACAACCAGTTGTTGAATCCCCAAGCCTACCAGAGCCACCGAAACGAACAGAATGACCAACAAAACTCTTTTCACTTTCGCCACCTCCTGTTTACGCGCTCTTGCGTCGTATGAATTCCGGTGTAAAGACCATTTTTCTTACCTCGTCTCCCAATATTGTCTTGAAAGCTTCTTTCACCATGCTACGAATCGGAATTCTTAAAGTTGTTATGCCAGCAATTTCGGCCATATAAACATCGTCATAGCCAATAACCTTAACTTCACTTCCTAGTTCTATTCCCCTTTCTTCCAATGCCTTCATCACTCCCAGAGCCATCATGTCGTTGTAGCAAAAGAAAGCCTGAGGAAGCTTCTGCATTTCACTAACAGTTGCGCAAGATGCCTTCCAATCAACCTCACAATATATCACTCTGTCTTCAGGCACGTGTCCAAAACCTCTCATAAACCCTTCCATTCTTCCTCTTGTAGTAAACTTGCGAGGATTCCCCATCATCATTACAACATCTTTAATTCCAACACTCTTGAGATAAGCTCCTGCCTTCGCCGCACCTGTGATTTCATCGATGGAAACCTCCGAAATTTCGTCGTTTTCAAAATGAACGCCGAAGGAAACTATGTCTGTTCCCGAATTAATCACATCAATTAAGTGAGAGCTCTCATACCCCTCAGGAGCCACCAGAATTGCATCAACCTTTATGTCCAGAAGCGACTTTATAGCCTTTCTCTCCTGATTAAGCTTCTTGCTTGTGTCTGAAACAATAATGGCCATATTGTTCTCTTCAGCAAGGTCTTCGAGATCTCCAACCACCTGTGAATAGAATGGGTTCCTGATATCGGAGACCACTATCCCAATTCTGCCAGTCTTTCCACCCCTGAGAATTCTCGCGTCTTTGTGAGGCTCATAGCCCAGCTCACTTATTGCTCTTAGGACTCTATTTCTGGTTTCATCGCTTACCGAATCCTTGGAGTTGATCACTCTGGATACTGTCATCATGGATGTCCCGGCTTTTTTTGCTACTTCTCGCAAGGTGGCCCTTTTCACAAACGATCCTCCTCTGCTTGTTAACGTTAACAGTTAACGTTAACATTATACATCCGATTATTCGGTTGATTAAACCCGCATACTCCTGATCCGGATGAAAGAGGGGGAATCTGGATCGAATGAAGGCAATTTTCTTTCTTAGATGCAAGAAAACGACGTGAATGGTGGTTTTTCACTGGCGTTAGGAAGATATCTGGACTTTCGTGCTGAACTGATTTTTATGAATTAAGCAGGATTTCCGCAGTTTTAGCTTTCAGTGCTCCATGCCTTAATTTCTTGAGTTTCTTGCTTGTTCACCTTGAAAGCCTGGTGAGTCTGAGCGAAGGCAGTTGTCGATATGGCAAATTCCTAAGATAATCTCGAGAGACGATCTAGAAGATCGTTTGGATGCCTGAAGGCGAAATGATTATAAGACGAAGCTAACCCTCTGCACGGTCGGAGCAAGATAAAGGCGAATCGTTGCTGTCTTTGAACAAGAAAAAATCAGAGAAGTTGTTGGAAATCTTCCGCAAAGCTGCTGATCTACAAGAAGAGTTTGAATCCATGAGAGTTTCTTTCTCTTTGAGTCGACTCCTTACAAGCATCTGGATAGTTGAAGTTGCAGATTTCCTTTCTTAATGGCCATAGCTGGAGTCCAGGGGACCTCCAGAGTTTGGGTTGAAAGATAATTCACTATTTGAATAGGGGGGAGCACAGGGATAAAGAAAACTGTTCCACCCGAACTTGAGCTTCTCTTGGCATCGACTCTTACCTACGCCCGTAGGGCAGCAGTTCAGAGGAAAGAGAAACGGTCAGCCTATCTCTTAAAGAGTGCATCGGGTTTTGTTGATGAAGATGGAGACAGAGTGAATGAGTTGTTTCCAAACGAAGGGCAGACGCTTTGGCATGGTCTGAGAGACGGCAATCTCAAGAGGATGAATCGTCCGACAAAGACAAGGGTCATCAAAGAAACTTCGCCAATCGCTGAGGCTGGAGTTCAGTTTTGAGAAGGAGGGCGAAGCCCCTCTTTTTCTATATCAGGTAGCGCAAGTACTGATTGATATTCACGGGGAAGTGATTTCATGTTCTAGCCCAATGTAAATGATTTACATCAACTTGTTCCTCGGCGAAAAATGAATCAAAATCGCAAAATCAAATGCTACAAAGATCGTCCCCACTGGCAGGATGAAGATCATTAGATTGGTGTATGAACCAATCCTCGCATGGTATTCTGCAGATGGATTCAAGAACCAGTATGGATAGAAACCGCTTAATGAATTGCGACCGACGGGCACGGCTGCGTATCCAGAAGGTTGAAGAAGTTGCAACAGGGGGTAGAAAAACTTATTGGAGCATCTCTCCTAAATTAGCACCCAGTTTATGATTCTACCGAGTGGAGTAACGCAGCGAACGAGAGTGTTTGCATTTAGAGCCACTCCCTTCGGGTGATGTAACCGGATAGGAGGAGGTAAATACACATGTAACGGTTACCCAGAGAACGGAACCACCGTTTAGGATTCGCAATACTTCGCCGACTTTGTGTGATTTCCAGCCTTTCCAGTCAGATACAATATTCAGAAACGCAACTATCGAAACGATCAGGCCAGTCTGCAATGTGTGATAAGTGAACAAGCTAAAATCACCAAAAGACTTTCTGGAACGTAATAGCTCCAGAACGACCTGCAAAAAGGAATCGAATAATAAGGCACACCTGAAATTTGCTTTTTACACTCTTCTTCAATACAGGCCCACTATGTTCGGAGTGCGATTTTCTTCTACGGTTTTTCCTGATTTACATTATTCGAAGCCAGGTGGGCGTTCAGAATACGATCTCTTTCTTCCTGAACCACCGCTTCACAAATGATTGCAACTTTCGGATCGAAAAGATTTAAACGAAACAGCAAATGAAGATAGATATTTCGCTCATTAGATTGAGTCTCGCTTATGATCTTACTTTTTGAGATTAAGAAGTATAATGAAGTAGATGTTACAGAATGTTCAAAGGAGGAGACCAATAAATTTATTCGATCTGATCTCACAAAAACTCAATGATGAAGATACATCTTCAGAACTCGCGAAATCTGTTGGAACTACTCCAGATAAGGTACAGAAGGTAACTCAACTCGGACTGCCGACGCTTCTGCAAGGGCTAACGCGAAACGCCTCTACCCAAGAGGGAGCCGAATCGCTTAACAGAGCGCTTGATCAACATAAGGATGAGAATGTCGATGACGTAAAGTCATACCTTTCAAATGCTGATCGAAGCGGAGGTCAGAAGATTCTTAGCCACATTTTTCCAGAAAACGAAGAGAGAGTTGAGAAGAACCTTGCAACTCAAACCGGATTAAAGAAGAACCAGGTTTCAGGAATTCTTTCACAGATTGCACCTTTGCTATTGGCCGCACTTGGAAATGAGAAGACGAAAAGTAATGTTGATTCATCGGGAATTGCCGGGTTTCTCAGCAATATTGCATCCAGTAGCAGTAACAGCGGCATGATGGGAAAAGCGGCTGATTTGCTGGACAAGGATAGGGACGGCAGTTTTCTCGATGACGCCGGTAGTTTCTTTGGAAAGTTCTTTAAGAAATAGTTAGACTGTTACTTTTGGCTATCCCACAATTTGCAACAAGGAATTCAGAAAACACCACTAATAGAAGGGAGGAATTTGAATGGCAAAACTTACTATCGTTGAAGGAATCGGACCGGTCTACGAGAAAAAACTGAAGGAAGCTGGAATTACTTCAATCGAATCTTTGCTAAAGACCTGTGAGACAAAGAAAGCAAGGACCGAACTGGCGAAGAAGGCGGACATTAGTGAGGACAATATCCTTACCTGGGTAAACCACGCTGATCTTATGAGAATCAAAGGAATCGGGGGGGAATACTCCGAGCTTCTTGAGGCTGCAGGAGTTGATACAGTTCCCGAGCTTTCAAAGAGAAACGGTGACAACCTTTTCCAAAAGATCGTTGAAGTTAATGGTGAAAAGAAGCTTGTTCGAAAGCTTCCAACGAAAAAGCAGATACTCAATTGGATAGAACAGGCAAAGAAACTTCCAAGAGCAATTCAATATTGAGTCTTACTGAAAGCACATACTTGTGTTTTTCTTAAGAGGAGTGGCCGGGGATGAAGCCCGGTCACTTTCGTGTGGGCACATTATGAAAAGAAGACCAAGTGTGTCTAAACTCCTGATGATATAATTCCGTCATTATGTCTACTCTTTCTTAATTTAAGGAGGGATCACGTTGAGCAAGATTGTGACTCTCAGAAGGTACGTGCCGGAGAGAGACTATATGCAAATTAGAGAGTTGATCATCGAAACATTTCCTCTTCATGGGGGTCCGTTCAACTGGCTGATTGAGAGATGGAATTTTTGCAGATTTCATGTCCTACCTCTTCACAGATATTATTCTACGAGCTATTTCAGTGTCCCTACAAGACCTCACATAGATCATAGAGACGATCTTCCTCTTTGGCAGGATTCAATCGGAATATGGGAAAACGAAGAAGGCAGAATTGTTGCTGTTGCTCATTCAGAAAACGAGGAGCCCGGTGAAGCATGGATTCAGATACACCCCGCTTACAAATATCTTTATCCTGAAATCGTCGATTACATCGAAGAGAATCTTGCAGACAGAGCAAATGGAATTGGTTTTGTAAAGCTTTATGTAAATGACGGCGACGAGCTTGAAAAGATTGCGAAGAGCAGAGGATATGTAAGGCAGGAAAGATGTATTCCCCACTTGGTTTATGAGATCGGCGAGTCAATGGCAACCCCTTCCTTTCCCGAAGGGTTCAGAGTTCTCAGTGTCGCCGAGGAAGACGATCCAGTCAAGAGATCAAGAGCAAAGGCTATGGCCTTCTCGGGTTACTGCCCACCCTCGAGCTGGCCACCGGTCGATGCATTCAGAGAAATGCAGATGGCACCTGATTACAGAAAAGAACTCGACCTTTTCGTAGTTGCTCCGGACGGTGAATACGCATCATTCTGCACTATCTGGCTTGACTTGAAAAACGGCTACGGAAACTTCGAACCCGTAGGGACTCACATTTCATATAGAAAGCTTGGGTTGGCAACAGAGTTGCTTAAGGAGGGCTTCCGAAGAATGAAATCATTTGGAATAGATCGCTCCTTCATGAACTCCACCGTTGGTTTTTACAGGAGATTTGGGTTCAAAGAGACTTCTAGATATTGCAGACCTTGGATCAAGTATTTCAAAATCCAATAGGGCAATATGAACTAATTCTCGGCTTTTCGGAAGACCATATTGGACTTGTTCACAAAAAAAGGTAGCGACAAAAAATACTTGTAGTATCTTTGTCGCTATCCTTTTGATTCTACTGTAGTTTCAGAAGATGATCCTTGCTTCGAGATCCATGAAGAAGAGACGCATCCCAGAAACGGCTTTCAGCAACTCTGAAGCTGCCCGTATAAGCGAAAGATGCATTGCCGACAACTGGTGTGAAAGTAGTACCTGTTAATCTATATTGGCAACGAACAACAACAAACTCATTTCGTGACACTAATGATGTCAGGTCTAATGTAAGATCTACGAGCAAAATCCCGTGGCCTATTGTGCATATAGATCGGAACTCTTCATGACAAATCCGAGGAGCAGGCTGTTAAGCACATCAGGCTTTTCGAATATTGTCACATGACCACTATCAGGAATTATTGCAAACTCTGACTTCTGGATTCGATCTGCTATGATCTTTGAGAACTTTCTGGGCTTAAGTATATCCTCTTCCCCGCATACTACGAGTGTCCGACAGCTAATTCTTTCAAGAAGGTCGGTCATGTAAACGTCCCCTAAGAAAGTCTCGTATAGGGCAATCTGCCCTTCAAAGTAATCGGAACTGACTTTTTCAAGGGCCATAGCTCTCTCTTCAAGCATTTTAAGGTTCTTTCTAATGAAAGCATCACCATAGATAGTCGGTACCATGTCCCAGAAGAACTTCCTTGGATCTCCAGCTCTGGCTGCATCCTTCCAGCCTTGAATAAAAAGCTTGAGAACTTCGTCGAGCTCGCTTACCGAATCGATTATTGAAATCGATTTGACTGTGTCCGGAAAATCTATAGCAAATCTTAAGGCCACTTCTCCACCGTATGAAGTGCCTATCAAATGCACCTTTTCGATTCCCAGTTCCTTCATGAGAAGTCTTGCCTCTTCCGCATGTTCTTTGAATGTGTAGGGACCTTCCGGTTTCTCTGAAAGAAGCTGCCCCTTGAAATCGTGGAGAAGAACCTTGTAGCCAAATCTCTCAAACACACGTGCCTGAAGCGACCAGCTGTTTACTGAAGCCATGACTCCATTGAAAAAGGCGACGGCTTCTTCCCCTTCTTCATTGCCTCTGATCTCATAATAAAGCTTAACTCCGTTGATTGTTCTATAAGCCATTTTATCCTCCCCTAAATATTTCGTCGCCTAATGACATGCCATGAACTATGGGATTACGATATTTCCGATCAGAAATGCCGATCACTAAATGAACTGATTGCTTCACTAAAGAAATTCCTGAAGCCATCACGACAGTGATAAGCACTGGACCTTTCTTCGTCGGTAAGATCAACAAAGTACTTACCCGACCTAATATCTATAGAGAGTGAATCCAGAGGAAAACCTTCTACTCTTGACGGGTGAGGTCTACTTACAAGGTAAAACGTCTCTTCTATTCTGTCGTCCATCAGCCAGCATTTCTGATCATCGTCAAAGATAAGAAAGATTGCGTTTCTATAACGTGCCACTGCTTGCCCTCCAAGTCCTTCCAAAAGCTTTTTGTAGTAGTCGATCATTTCATCATCATTTAGAACCTTAGAACCTTTTCTCCTTACTTTTGCTCCAGGCTGAAGACCAGAATCTAGGCCTTCGATGTACAGACCAGAATCACATGCAAATACAGGGCTTGCGAAAAAACGATAGTAAGTTTCCGCCTTTGCTCGTGCATTGTCGAGCGGACTTGATCCGATCTCTTCGACAACCGGAAGATGCTCAAAAAAAGATAAATCCTTTAATTGCAGATCCAATCCGCAAAGCATCTTCTTCATGCTCATCACTTTGGCCAGATTTCGTGTGCCGTAGATTATCTCCAAAGATGCACCACCTTGATAGCCTCGCATTACTTCTTATGATAACACCCTCTCCCCCTCCCAGTTCCAACCTCCAGATTAGGCGTCGTCAAATCGCTCTCCACATCTTGAAAGTCTTTGGATGGGATTTTCTGTTTAAGAGATTACTGGAGCCCTCAAAAGATACGATCAGAGTCGACAAGTCACCTAATCCGCTTCACAGATTTTTCTGGTGACTATATGCTACTATCTAGTTAATCTTACTACAGGAGCTTTGGATGGAGAATCTGTTAGTTGCTACGGTCTTGCATTAGATGCATTCGCCGTTTCGATTTGTACAGGAATCTCTCTTCCTAACGTGACAGGAAGGCATGTTTTCAGGGTATCTTTCCATTTCGGGTTCTTCCAGTTTGGTATGCCGCTCATTGGAGTCTTCCTGGCAGCAGGCTTCAGAGACTTCATTGTGGATTTTGATCACTGGATAGCATTCATTCTGCTAGCAGCAATTGGAGGGGAAATGCTCTACGAGTCTTTTGAAAACCAGGGAGAGGAAACTTGCAAGGATCGAACCAAAGGGCTGACTCTGATTCTTCTCTCAGTCGCCACATCGATAGATGCATTAGCCGTAGGTAGTGCCTATGCATTCTTAGAAAAGCCAGTTATAGAGACTGCTATAATGACTGGAGTGATCACCGCTTCGCTTTCGGCAATCGGAGTAACAGGAGGTCAAAGGATCGGCCAGAAACTCGGTAGAGCTATGGAGGCAGCCGGGGGAACAGTGCTGATAGCGATCGGCGCCAAGATACTTCTGGAGCATCTGTTCTAGGTCTCTTTGAAAGCCTTCTCAATGGCGCCAACCAGCTGATTGCCACTCTCCAAAAGTTGCGGCTCTACCTCTTTTATATTCTGCTTAATTTGAAGTCCTTTTAGGTTCTTTGAACCCAAAACTTTAGCTCCGGCCCTTTCAACTTCTTTCTTGAACCTCTCTAGAGCTTTAACATTGCTCTCACCGGCTCCAACTCCGACAAGATAGACATGCTTACCTTTCAAATCTCCATTCCTTACGAATGTATTCATCTGAGGTGAAGGATGCCACGCAAAAATCGGAGTGAAAAGAACAACCAAGTCGAAACTTCTTACATCCGGAAGTGGCTCTTTCAAAGCGCTTCCTAAACCCAGAAGAGCGGAGAACCCCGAAACAGATTTCCTGGGTTTCAGATCCTCTAGTTTAAAGAGCTTTGCACCACAAGAACTTGCAAAGCTTTCTGCGATAGCTCTGGTGGAACCCGATCTACTGTAATACACTGCGGCAAATTCCATTCTGATGAGCCTCCTTCTACACTAACAACCGGCCGTTAGAAAGAACATGGTCGATGCTAAGATCTCTGTGAAGAAAAACAATACTGGCGATGCCGCCCTTCTTCAGTGTTCCTATCCCGTTTTCTTCAAGATGGAAGAACCTGGAAGGATTAATCGTGAAGGGTCTGAGAGCCTCATCAATTGGAAGTCCTTCTTCACTTATAAGCTTTATGAAGCTTTTCATAAGAGTGTCGACTGGTGCTGGTTTTATTCCCACGAGGTTCTTCTCGCTGTCGAACTTTGGAAGTGAACCAAGTCCGTCAGATGATACGCAAATTCTGTCGAATCTTATCTTTCTTCTGTAAATATCGCTTAGAACCAGGTGTGTGTTATCCTCATTTGCAGTTATGTCTATATAGCCACCCTTGTTGCTCACCCAGTCAATGCCCTGAGAAAGGAGCTCTTCAGTACGACAGATATGAGTTGGAATCAACTGAGTTGGACTGAGGGTACCATCTGAAGTAGCTTCATAAAGAGGCTTCAACTTCTCCTGACCGTCTCCAAGATGTAGAACAACAACTCCTGCCTTGCCTGAGAGCATGCCGGCAACTCGAGCATCCATTGCAAATCTCTGTAATTCTTTGGCGCTCAGATTACTGCTTCTGTGATCGGAGATCGCGACTTCGCCAACGCCAATGATTTCCGGTATCAGGACTATGTCCCTCATAATGTCTCCGGTAATCGTCTTTAACGGATACCTGTATGAACCGGTAAGCATGAACGCGTTCAGTCCATCGTTTTGAACGTCTCTGGCCTTTGCAAGGAGAGAAATGTGGTCTCTCGTAATACCGTCTGTACCTAATAGGCCGACTATGGTAGTAGTGCCGACTTCGAGAAACTGCTTCGAGCTACCTTCTGGAGTTCTGGTAGAAAAGCCTCCTTCTCCTCCTCCACCGATGAGATGGACGTGGCCATCAACAAATCCGGGAACTGCGTATCTATCGGAAAGATCGAGAACTCTTCCATTTAAGGAGACTACTGCAGATTCATCAATTCGCTCATCTATCTCTATGATCCTTTCACCCGAAACAAGAATATCCTTCTTTCCAAGAGGCTTCGGTGTGAATACTTCAACGTTCTTGAACAGCGTGATCATTTATTCCTCCTTTTCGGTTCTATAGGATTCAACTGCCTCCATTGCCAGATCTCGCATATAGTAGTAGTCCTCAAAAGATCTAATAGCAATGACATCTGGCATGAAAGCCGGTGATGTATCGGAAGTTGTTCTCCAGTAAGTGCTTGAACAACTTACAGATATTCCGGAGTTGGGTAAGACGAATCTCTTCACTTCACCATAATGCCTCGGACTGCCTCCCGTTGGTTCTCCCACAAAGATCGCATTTGTGCGCTTTTTCAGAGAAATGGCATTGAGAACTGCCGAAGAGAAGGTTCCACGATCGATTAGAACAAAAAACTTTCCCGTTCTGTTCAGCCTCCAATCTATCATCATTCTTAGAATGAAAGGTTCCAGAATGACTGAGCTACCTCCTCCGTTTCCTCTAAGATCAAGAACGAACTTGTCGACTGGGTTCGTCCAGGTAAATAGAAACATTCTGCAGTTGAATAGAATGAACGGGTTCCTTTCTTCCGAGCCACATGACGCGTAATGAAAGTGCAGTATTCTTGAATCAGGGTAGTACTGATACCAGTACTTTCTTCCAATATAAGTTCTGTCGATTTCTTCGATTCTCTTCTGAACCCATTGGAACCCGGCATTCTGAGGTTTAACGAGCACTTCACTGACAGCTCCGTTGTTTTCGATCTTAAGAACCAGATTCCCTTCTTTGTCGGCAAGTCCAAGACCCATCATGATCTCGGGTTTGTTCAAATAGTCAGAAAGAGAATTCATGAAACCCCATTCGTTGTCGTGAGACACAACTCTTCTAAGGGCTTTCAAAGCATCATCAACTTTCGTGCCGGATATTTCGAGGACTTTCGAATTAAGAAGTCTCTGTTCACTCTCCGATGTAGCAATTACGTAGAGACCGTCACTGAACCAGTAAGTATATATCGGATAGAGCGTGGAACTGCCTTGAGGATAGACAACCGTATGTCCATCTCCAATCGACGCAACGATTTCCGTCAGTCTTGTGTAAATTTCATACCATGACAACTCATCAAGACCTTGCTCAAGGGCTTTAATCGAAGCTTGAAAGACCTCCCGATCTATCCTGAAGAAGGGATTGGGATGAATGCTTATCAGCCTTTCTTCAAGGTACTCGATATCCTCTCTCCAGTCTTCGGAAGAGAGATCAGCGAGATTCTGTACTGAAAATGCGGTCGTCCACATGATCAAAATGATACCTATAAACTGGATTCGCTTCATCTTCACCATCCTTTCAAGTTTCGATGAGATTGTACCATCGACTGAAGTTCTGTCGGTACCACCAAAGATGAATTTTACTGTCGAATTATGGAGTGGAGATTCTGTATAATCCTAATATGAAGCTTCGGTACCGGTCAGCTTTGCATAATATCCAGTGAGGGCGAACGGAAAGGGGAGTCTTGCGTTTTTACATAGGAGGATTGGATCATGTTTCTTTTGTGGGCAGCTTTGGGCTTTCTTTCCGGATCGGTAATGTACTCAAAAATCCTCTATGAGAAAACTACCGGTAAGAGAATATCGGAAATCGCCGACGGCAATCCCGGTTCATCAAATGTAATTAGAGGCGCAGGCATTATTCTGGGGTTGATTGCGATGGCACTTGACTATTCTAAAGGGTATCTTCCTGTATTGCTAGCGCGTACTGTTGGGGATATTTCAGGCCTAGGACTTGTCCCTGTTGCGATTTCGCCCGTCTTGGGACACGCCTTTTCCCCTTTCCTGGGAATGAAAGGAGGAAAGGCAGTCGCAGTTTCTTTTGGTATTTGGTCAGGATTGACCTTGTGGGTCGGGCCGACGATAATCGGTGTGTTAATGTTGTTTTTTACGTTTATTCTGGTACCCAGTACAGATGGTTGGAAGGTCATTCTAAGCATGTTTGGCCTTCTTGCACTTCTACTTGTTCAAAGAGATTTGGTTCTTACCCTGACATGGATACTCAATACTTCTCTACTTGCCTTCAAGCACAGAGATCAGTTGGTCTTTCCAATAAAGCTGAAGTTTTTTGGAGGTAAGTGAGGTGGGCTTTCTTCAATCTCAGTCTATCTCGATTTCTGTCTTTCTCGGAATCATGCTAGTTATTACTCTTTCAAATCTTTTCGTGATTAAGAGAATGAGTCGCTTAAAGAAAGCTATTCCTGGACCAATGGTTTCCATATTGATCCCCGCCAGAAATGAGGAGAAGAATATCTTTGCATGTGTTACGTCTCTCCTTAACCAGGACTACAGCAATATCGAGGTAATAGTGCTTGAAGACTGCTCTTCCGACAGGACGATGGAAATCCTGCAATCACTGGCAAAGAATTCCGACAATTTAAGAATAATCAAAGGGAAGGCGTTGCCCAAGGGTTGGCTTGGTAAACACTGGGCATGCAATCAACTTTCAATGGAAGCAAAGGGGGAGATCTTATTTTTTACAGATGCGGATACTGTGCACTCGCCGTCGACTGTCTCCTTTGCAGTCAAAGCAATGCAGATAGAAGATCTAGATTTGCTTTCGGCGGTAGTCAAAGAAAGAACCGATACCTTGGGAGAATTGTTGACGGTGCCCTTCATGGTGCACAGCATATTGTCGATTTTCCCCTTGGCTTTAGCCTACAGAACCAAGTTTCGAGCACTTTCTGTCACCTGTGGGCAGTTCATGATGTTCAAGAAGGAGTCATATTGTTCTATTGGTGGACATGAGTCCGTTAGAGACCATGGAGTAGATGACCTTTCTCTTGGAAAGCTGATTAAGAAGGCAGGAATGAGATGGAGGCTTTACAATGCCTCAGACCTTGTTGAGTGCAAAATGTATGAGAGTTTCAAAGATGCCTGCGCGGGTTTTCTCAAAAACTACTTTGCCCTATTCGAATATCGCTTGATTCCGGCGATTTTTGTGTGGACATGGATACTTACGATAAACCTTTTCCCTTTGGTAATGTTAATTCTGTCCATTTCCGGTACGGTTACTTCACCTACAATTGCTATTTCCTCAACTGTTAGCGTGTTGTTTTCAATAATCTTCTGGTTTCTCGCAAGTGAGAAGTTCGGTCTTTCGCCTTTAGTTGTCGTTTTGTATCCGCTTATCGCAACGATCTCATCCATCATTGGCTATATGTCGATTATCTTTCACTTCTTTGGATGCACGAAATGGAAAGGTAGGGCACTTGTAAAGAAGAAATCACGATTTATTTAGTGAAACAGATCGGTACGGCCCAACAATAATGTAAAATGTTAACGCACGACAAAACTCTTTGGGGAAGGTTTCTCTTGAAGCATTGGAAATTCTGGTTGATTTTTGCTTGCGTTGTTGCCTATGTGTTTCTTATCGAGCCTAACATTTTGACGGTTGAGAGGCTTACTTTTTCCGATGAACCCTCGGCGAAAATAGTTTTTTTCGCCGATATTCATATATGGACGAAGAAGCCGCTGCATAATCGCCTTCTAGAGAAATTCACAGATGAAGGGGTCGATTTGATTCTTTTTGGCGGAGATGTTCTGGCTCCTTACACGGATATGGAATACATGGAGAGCTTTCTATCCAAACTGACTGCGATTGCGCCCGTATATGCAGTTTACGGCAACTGGGAAGAGTCGGAAACGACTACGATGCAGAAAATCTATGAGGAAGCAGGAATAAATGTTGTCCATGCAAACTCAACTGAAATTCAGATCTCAGATAAGAAACTGGGACTTACTGGAACTCCTTCACATCACTACTTCTCATGGACAAAGTTTCTTCCGGAAGATGACTACGATCTCAAGATACTGATGGTTCACGCTCCAAATCTTCTTGAAGAACACGAAAACGTATTGAAGGATTTTGACCTCGTTCTTGCAGGGCATACTCACGGCGGTCAGTTCTACATCCCCTGGTTAACTGAAGCCATTCTTAGGAGTACAAGGGGCTTCAGCGGAGATTTCTTCAGGGGTCTTTATCAGATCAATGGGACAAAGGTCTTCGTAACTAGGGGAGTCGGAGGCTGGTTTCCCGGCAGACTCGCAAGTCTACCGGAGATTGTCTTCATTGAGTTTTAGTGTTGCCAGCTCCAAAAAACTTCCATATCCGTATTTCTGCCGACTTTGATCTTTAATCAAGCCCCAAAAGTGGCTTCGAATCTAATAACGGCAGTGATATAATCAATCAAATTTCCATTCTCCAGTGGAGGCTATTATGCTTTTTGCGATAATACCTGCTGTTGTTTTCGGCTGGGCTTTGGGTGCGAATGACGCTGCAAATGTATATGGAACTGCGGTTACTTCAGGTCTCGTAAAATACCGCGTCGCGGTGGTGCTCTCTGCTGTCTTCATAGTTATTGGTGCGCTCCTGGAGGGTTCCAGGGGACTGGAAACAATCTCCAGTGTTAGCAGTCAGACACTTCTTACTGCTTCTGTAAGCACAATTGGAGCGGCTATTTCAATGACAATAATGACATATCTGGGAATCCCTTCCTCTTCCTCCCAAGCAATGATGGGAGCAATTCTGGGGATAGGGATCCTAAACTCGACAGTTGACTGGTCGGTTCTAATTAAAGTAGTAATCTGCTGGATAGCCACCCCTATAGGGGCAGCCATTGGTTCATTCTTTCTCTACAAGCTATCTGCGATTCTATTCAGAAGAATAAAGACAATACAAGCTCAAGATCTTTCACTTAAGATTGGAGCACTGATTATAGGTGCGTATGGCTCATATGCTCTTGGTGCAAACAACGTTGCTAACGTCACCGGCCCGCTTGCAGGCATAATTTCATACGATATCGCCGCGCTGGTCGGTGGACTAAGTATTGCCCTTGGCGTCCTGACATTCAGCAAGAGAGTAATGCTCACTGTCGGAAAGCAGATTACGCTGCTCGATCATTTCTCCGCTGTGATAGCCGTGCTTTCCCAGGCGATAACTGTGTGGGTTTTTGCAGTAATAGGAGTTCCAGTTTCAACTTCTCAGGCAATAGTTGGTGCAGTAATTGGTGCAGGCCTTGCAAGAGGTTCCAGCGACATCAACTTTAAGGTCCTACGGAATATAGCTCTAGGATGGTTACAAACTCCGTTGATCGCCGGATTCGTATCCCTTGGGCTTTATTTGGTTGTCAATGCCGTTAAGGGACTTTTCTGACTAAACTCTTCTTTTTAGGACGATGATTTCCATACGGTCGGAGCAATCCTCCGAATAATTAGCAATATCACCAATCGAAAGAACCAGTTCCCGCAGCTGTCTCTTCTCGGCAAGTGTGAGATCCATTTCAAAAATCCTTTTTATAAGTGCCCGCTCGTGGCTGTCCTCAATGTTCTCGAGACGTTCCGTTTCCTTTATCATCTCCTCGGCTACACTGAGCTCCTGAAAGAGGTTTAGAGCTGCCTCCTTCGATACTTCATAAGTTTTAATTGCCAGCTGAGCCTGTTTTAGCAGATCATTCCTGAGCTCTTGAGGTACCGAGAGATGTTGCAGTATTATCTGGTCAACAACATTTTCCGCTTCATTAGCTACCTTATCAAACGTTTCTGCAAGGCCGAGAAAATCTCCGCGAAAATTGGGAAGGAAGGCCCCTTGATACATGGCATTTTCCATCTCGCGCCTCTTTGCATCTGCAGCCGATTCCATTTTTCCTACCTCTTCCGCGTAAATCTCTATCGACATAGAATTCTCACTCTCAATGGCAAGAAAGACCTTTTCAAGGTTCTCCAGAGTCTTTGAGATGAAATCCAGGTGCTCGTGGAAAAGCTGAATAATCGCCACTTCTTTCTTACCAAAAAACATTAGTGGTCCACCTCCGAACTTCAAGATACTTGCAAATCCACTAGAGTCTCTGTTTTCCATAACTTCATCACGCCCTAAGAACTTGATTTTCCGTGCAACGCTTGACAAACTCTAGTAGATTCTATTATTTATATATTATGCCACTTTTATCTCAGAGTTATCCGGGGTAACTTGATAAGATGATGATATTTGATTAGTGATGATTGTTAATAAGTATGAAAGCTGGCACTTTATCCATTTTGAGATCATTCAAGCGGAGGTTCATAAGTGATAATTCAGGGCTATTCAAAGGATTTTAAGCAAAGAATTTTAGACATTCAGTTAGATTATGAAAGAGACCATCCGGACGCCGAGAAATTCACGGCTGACGATTTCAGAAATCCTTTGCTGAACGGAAGAAAGAATATTCTTCTGGCAGTCGATAATGGAAGGGTTCTGGGATTTTCAAGATTCTTCTCCCGGCAGAATTTCTCAAGAGAGTTCTTTCATCACATTTGGCTCGAAATAATACTTGAGCACTTCGCAGATCCGGATCTAATGTCTGCCCTTTACAAAGCTTCGATTCCTTTGATTATCGAATCCACGAGGGGCTTCTTTCCGTCCGCCGGGAGGCGAATATGTGTGAAAGTCGCCGACACCGAGAAGACTAAGAGTGATTTCTTTTCCTCAGCAGGATTCACTCACTGGATCGACTTTATTTACATGGAGAAGGATCTCAGTGAAGAGATCTCTTCTTATAGCCTTCCTGAGGGTTTAAATATCGCAGAGCTGAAACCCAGAAGAGAGCCGGAGATTTTGCAATATCTCAGGGTTGAGCAGATATGCTTTCCCGATTCCCCACTAGAATACAAGTATCTCAATTACTTCTTCAGTAGAGACGAATGGAGACGAGAAGGCGTAATAATTGCCGCCATCGATGCCGGAGGAAACATTGCAGGAAGTGTAATGGTTTATCCCGATGCTCAGAACAGCGCTAAGTGCTACACTGAGGAAATCTTTGTGGTACAGGAGTGGAGAGGAAAGGGCGTGGCAAGAGCCCTCTTGGCGACTTCTCTTACATACCTTAAGAAACTGGGCAAGACACGGGCAATTCTATCGGTGACGTCTGACAGAACCTCGGCAAAGAAGATCTATGAAAAAGCCGGATTCAAAGTTCGGCTGAAAAGAAGAGTTCTCGCACTGGAAATATGAACAACAGTTTTCAACTCCTGTTCACCTACCATTGTCTGAAGGCTTAAAGGCGTCGAGGTATTGTGATAAACGAGTGAACTGCATAGTTACTTATGATCAAACACATACCTCTCTTGTTTGCACTCTTCATCATTATCTATCATACATACTCTCAAGCGAGAGGTTAGTTCATTGAATCTTCCGAACTTTTCTTGGAAAGCAGCATTGAGGAATTGAAGGCCGCTTATAGAGTTCTAAACACAGACTATGTCTGTTTGACATGTGAAATGTCTTTTAAGAAGGGAGAGGTCTTTGGAAATCCCGATGAAGTTCTTATAGACGCCGAAATGGCAGCGAAAGAACACAGATCTAGAAACCGTGTTTCGCCCTTTCACTCTATTCTCATGCATGAAAGGAACTACACCGGACTCTCAGAACACCAGCAGACAATGATAGCGTATTCTTGCACATCACTGGGCAACAAATAAACTCAAAAAAACTGAACTTGAGTCAACGACACGTGAGAAATCATAGATCAGGACTGAGAGAGAAGGCTAGACAGGCAAAGACCTTTCTTCTTTTTCACGAGATGATGGAACCCAGCGTAATTAAGGAAGACAGAATAGTAGATGTACGTGGAAACGCAGCTACGGTAGATGAGCAGTAAGCTGTTACTGAGCGCGAACGAGCGTAGCGGCTCGCGAAAACTTCAGTGAGTCCGGTGAGTTGATCAGACTTAGGAATAGGCAGAAGGACAGGAATAGTGCCATGGGAGATCGCAGGTGTTTGTGAGCCAGTGCTGAGAAACAACAATGAAGAGGTAAACGAGAAGTTGAAGAGATTCTGCGATGATTAGTTCTTTTGGGAAGATATCTCATTGAATAGAGCTTGAGAGTGGGGAAGTCCGACGGTAGTTTGTACTGGCTTGTTTCTAATGAAGGCAAAGATTTTGTTAAGCCACCTCCCGTAATCCCTTTTCAGCCGAAATAGTTGAGATCGCTATAATAAGCTTTTACAGTTGTTAACAATTCACGATGGTATAATTATATTAGATATACAAACGAATATCTATTTCAAAACGGAGGTGTTTTTTTGAAGCTGCTAACCAAAAACGAGAAGATCACTATTGATCGATTTGAGAACATGGAAACTGCCGACAAGGAAATCGGAATCGACAGAATCGTCGACTTCCTTCATACTCACCTTGAAGAGTACGGTGACGATAGAAAAGCAATCTGGAGATCCATTGAATATGCCTTCTCGAACGAAGCGGGTAAAGGTGGCTTCGTTCTTATTGCAAGACATGGAGAGAGGATTCTTGGTGCTTCTGTAGTAAACGACACGGGGATGAAGGGGTATATACCAGAACACATACTCGTTTACATCGCGGTTGACAGAGAAGCCAGAGGCATAGGCATCGGTAAAAAACTGATCAAACAGATAAAGAGAATGTGCAACGGCGATATTGCCCTGCATGTTGAAGAGAATAACCCTGCAAGGTTTCTCTATAAAAAGATGGGATTCAAGACAAAGTACGCAGAAATGCGTTTTGCTCAAGATTAGTCGAAGACACCTTATAGTTCTATGAAAACAACGTCAAATGTGAGAGAATAAATATAGATAATAATAGTCGGATATTAATTGGAGGTCTGATTTATGTCTGTAGAAAATGGAAGGAACGTTCTAGTTGTTTATTACTCTCATGACGAAAGTACTAAATCAATTGCCGAATCAATTGCAGGCGAAACCAATGCCGATCTTCTCGAGCTAAAACCGGTGGAAAAAAGTGGCGGAAGAAAAGTGAAGTACATTTGGGAAGGGGAGAGTGTTAGTATGGACCCCGTGCCGGATCTTGAACCTTTTTTGCTTGACCCCGACAATTACGACCTAATTTTTATTGGTTCACCGGTTTGGGCAATGAGCTACGCACCGCCAATCGAAAGCTTCATTAGAAAAACCAAACTTTCCAATAAAAACATCGCTCTATTTTGTACCCATGAGGGCCTAATGGGAATAGTTTTCCAGGAGTTGATAAGCAAGCTTTCGGAAAACAAAATTGTCGGTGCCATAGATTTCTACGATCCAATAGGTTCCGGCGTAAAATATGCAGCCAACGCAAGTGCAAACTGGGCCAGACAGGTCCTGAAATCCCTGTCCTAGTATGAAATGAGACTTACTAAAGATGGCTCTTGTCTTTAAAGCGAGGCAAGAGCTTTCCTTTTCAAAACTGACGATTTGTCTTTATTGAGAGCGTAAAAATTAGATTAATCTAGCGGTGCGATTCCACGTTCTGTCGACCACTCTATTCGCTTTCCAATTGTTCACGGAAGTTCTGATATGCCGAAGAAATACGGTATAATCTGCGTGAGGTCTTTTTTCATGGTATATGGGAGTTGATTCTAATGGAAGATTACAGATGGATCTACCTGGCCATTCTTCTGCAAGCAGCCTTGCTCGGCACGGTGCTTTTCCTTGGGGACACTTTGTTTCATTCTTCTGTTGAAAGCGAGTTTGTTAAAGAGATTACTGCAAAGGAAATCGGTAGCTCCTTGCTAGGTGATTACTTGAAAGGCTTTGAAGATCGTTGGCTTCCAGAAGAGTCACGGCTTACCGGATATTTGATTGAGGACGTAATAGTTTTAGAGGAGACAGACAACTATACAGTTCTGCTTGCTTCCATCTCGGTTAAGCCAACCGATATCGATAGCTGCTTATGGAATTCTTTGGGTTCAAGAGAAGGTAGCTGGATAAAAGACATACGGCTCTCTGTCTATTTGGAAAGAGATCAGACGGGTAAATTTACAATTGTAAAAACCGTTCCTGCTATTTAGGAAAGATATCGACACAGTTTCTGCCGCTTTTCTTTGCCGCGCACAGCACACTGTCGGCTCGGTGTATCATTTCGTCGACACTATCGTCGTTTTCTGGCAAACGTGTTATTCCTATGCTCACCGCTGTTTACGGTTTTTCTTGGCAGATTTCTCTCGGCTGATCAAGTACTCTTTCCCCCACAGACCTGGCATCTTCGAGGGATACTCCGGTAAGAATAATTAAGAATTCAACGCCTCCCCACCTGACTATTCGTTCACCACTTCTAATGATCTTCTTAACAGATTCAGCAAGCTAAGAAAGCACAGAGTCACCATAGACACGACCGGAAGAGTCATTTAACTTCTTAAAACCGTCTACATCCATCATTATCAATTAAAATCTGAGAGGTTTCTTTTCGCTCTCTCGGTTTCTGCTCTCGAAAACTTCTTTAATCCATACCTGCCGAGTGCTCCCGTGAGAGGGTCGTTAAAGGTTGGCCTTGTCATCTCGAATATGTTTCTTATTCTGTTGATTGCCTCTGCAGCATGGACTATAAGAACTTCCGCCAGCTCAATGGCTTCACTACTAAATTCATCCGGCCCTGAAGATATCGTTTGGAAGACCCCCGTATCTTCCAACAGATTTGCTGAGAGCCGATCTGTATTCGCTACTTCTCGGTTTTTCCTCCCTGCCCTTCGAAGTATCTGGAAAGACTGGCGTCTTCCCTTCTCATAAAGTCCTGCCGCCTTCTCCCTACTCTTTTCTGTAACGGACTTCACCGTTGTCAGAAACTGGCTCGGTTTCTCTCTTAACAACAAGGCTTCCAAGCTCTACAATATCAAGACCGGGCATATCGAACTCCAGAATTTTCTTGGTCACCACGATCAGATCACAGACATGTTCTTCACTTGCAGCCTTTGAAAGATCAAGAGCGACTTATTGGAGTTTTCTAATCTTTTTCCTGCTCTCCTAAAGTTCTTTATTCGTTATCTTCAATCCGTTATTTCAACAAAGAATTTCGCACATCCAAACCTGAAACCTTCTCGTCGTAATCGATAACCATACTCCTGAAACATCTCTCGAAATTCTCAGACTTCACAAACTCAACAAAGCTCTCTCCCCCATGGTAAGAGACGGAATCGGAAACTCTCAACCCCGATTCCCTGGCTCCTCTATTGAGGAACACGGAACCCGAATAATTGTCTTCGAAGCAAAGGCCGACAGGTGAGTTTTCAGTAATTGCCATAACATTTGAAAGGAAGAAGTTGCGATGTCTATCTTTCGCCAAATGTCTTTCCAGATCCACTAAATACGATCTTAGCCGAAGAATCTCCGCTCCTTTCGGCATGACCCACGTAATTACGTTCTTTCTCAGAATTTTGCTGCCTTAAAGCGAAATTTACAAGCCTCTCCATCCCACGATCTATAGATGAGTTAAAACGATTCCCACGCCGAGGATCGACGAGAGTCGTTCAAGATCGAGATCCTATTCATCAAGACCATGGAACAAGCGGTTGAGTTCCTTAATTTCTTAAATTTCTTCTGCGTAATTTCTCCATTCCTCATTCGGAGAACAGGTTCTATCCTCTTGGTCTCTCTGGCTTCAGAAAAGGAATCACAGAGTCGACATATCAACATATAAGTCGCTCTAGTTATACATTTGCTCTTCCTTCTATCTAGTTCTGAGGAGTACAACGCTGTACCAAAAAGGGAAAACCTCTGGTTGAACGATACGTTTTGAGTTAGTATAATTTAGTTGCTCGTATAAATGTTTAGGATGAGATCATTGTGAAAAAGACCTATCAATGGACAACGAAAAGTATCACCATAATCGTCGTTTTGATTCTGCTAAAGTCTTTCGTATTTTACGGCTACGCCGCTGAGCTTGCAAGGCTGTCAGTGTTGCTTGGGACTGTTGCCTGGATGGCATTCCTGCTGCTCTTGTTCTGGATTGTATTCAAAGGCAAGTTTTTTCTCTTATATTGCATTATTTCATGCATACTCTTTGTAGATTTTTTATACTTTCAGTACTTCGGTTTTCTCCCATCGGTTAAGGAGCTTGTGCATGTCGGACACGTCGGTGCAATAAGTGAAAGCATAGTCTATGTTCTTTATCCAATAAGTTTTGTCTTTATCATCGATCTCATACCTGTTGGACTATACTTGAGAAAGAAGCAGTCTAGACAGGGCGAAACACCCATAAGGAAACCGACCTATTCGGACAGAATTATTACGTTTGTCTTACTTATTAGCCTTTTAATACCATTTTCTTCGGAAAGCCTCCAATCTTACTTTGTCTTCAACAGATATGGAGTCTTTGCCTACCATATGTTTGATCTTGTTAGGGCGATTCCGGGAGTCGATGGGGGGATAACTGTTGACGAAAAAGTCTCTTATAGTGGCTACGTGAATAAAATGGCTGAGCGGGGTAAATATTTTTCCGTTGCGAAAGATAGAAACATCATTGTCATTCAGCTCGAATCGTTTCAGGACTTTCTAGTCAACTTCGTTTACAACGACCAGGAGATAACACCTAATCTTAATCGGTTGGTTTCGAGTGATTCGATCTATTTCGATGAAATCTATCAACAGGTTGGAGCAGGAAACACCTCTGATTGCGAATTTGTAATTCTCAATTCAATGCATGCACTTGGTGATGTTTCAGTTTATCAGACTCGGGAAGAGAATAGCTTTTACGCTTTGCCGTCGCTTCTGAAATCCAAAGGTTATTTTCCGGTTGCCTTTCACGGCAATAATGGTTGGTTCTGGAATCGCGAGAAGATTTATCCTTCATTGGGATTTGATGATTTCATAAGTCTCGAGGATATGGAAAACGATGAGATTATTGGTTTTGGTTTGAGCGATTCTTCTCTTTTCAAACAGACACTGGGACACCTAAGAGGAATCGAAGAGCCTTTCTTCGCGTTCATTGTAACGCTTACAAGCCATAATCCCTATGAAATACCTGAGGAACTGAGAGCAATTGAACTCCTTCCAGAACATGAGGGCACTCTTTTCGGAAACTACATTCAATCGGTACACTATACCGATGCTGCATTGGGCGAATTCATTGAAGGACTAAAAGAGGCCGGCCTTTACGACAGCTCACTCATTGCTCTTTATGGAGACCACGCAGGGCTATATCCTTTCAACAAAGAAAACAAAGATATATTGAGTGAGCTTCTCGCTTGTGAGTACGATTTCGTACACGCTATGAACATTCCACTCTTATTTCATATTCCCAATTCTAATCTCGATGTCCTGAACTCCAAACCAGGCGGTCAGATTGATTTCTTTCCCACACTGCTTAATCTCATCGGGATCGTAGAAAAGAGCGGAATACTGTTCGGTCGAGATCTTCTTAATTCGTCGTCGGGATTTGCCGCATTCACTCATTATGTTCCCGAAGGCTCATTCATCGACAATAACAGGATTTTCATAATGTCCAGCGACGGAATTCTCGATAACAGTGAAGCAGTTGAGAGAAGAACGGGTAAAATGATCACCCCGTACAGCTGCCTGGACGGTTACAAAGATTCTATACAGCAGATACAGGCTTCGAAATATTTGATACTAAATGACTCTATTTCAAATCTAATGGGTGTTAGCAACGAAAGAGATAATTGATTCTGAAAGGTTAAACCCAAGTAATCTTTACATTCAGGTTATGTAGCCAGATATTCCAGCACTAGGTCAGCTTCAAAACAATTCTCATCAGAATTCAATATGCTCCGTGCAGGTTTTCTCTGGTCATTCTATCCTGGCTTTCCTTTCGAGTCTGACTATTCCTTGAGACCAGTTCCTACAAGGCTTTTCACAAAGAGATTCTGCAAAAGAAAGAAGACTACAAGGGTCGGAATCACCGCTACCATCGTACCGGCCATAATGATTCCCCAGTTGTTCGCCGACTCAGCATCGATAAGCATCTTGACTCCGATCTGCACTGTTTTCATCTTGTCTTCCATCGTAACTATCAGCGGCCAGAGATAAATGTTCCATGAATAAACAAAGTTTATGATCGCGGAGCCTGCAATGATCGATTTTGAAAGAGGCAAGAGAATTTTTAGAAAGTATTTAATTGGTCCGGCTCCATCAATTCTTGCCGCATCCTCAAGAGAAAGGGGGATAGTCATGAATTGCTGTCTCATTAAGAAAGTGTTTGTTGCACTCGCCATGAAAGGTATGGTGAGGGCCCAGTATGTATTCACCCATCCAAATTTATTCATTAAGGAGAACAAGGGAACGATCATTATCGTCTCCGCAGGCAAGAATAGAGTTGCAAAAAGAAACCCGAAGGCGAGCCCTCTTCCTGCAAATCTGAAGTTCGAAAAGGCATATCCCGCAAGTGTTCCAGTAACGAGTTTCCCAAGAGTAATCGCAAGCGATACAATTGCGCTGTTCAGAAGTAAACGCGCAAAGGGAACTGTCTTGAAAGCATCAAAGTAATTCTGGATGTGAAAGGCCGTAGGGAAAAACTTCGGTGGAAATGAAAAGACGCTTTGAGGCGGCTGAAGGCTCATAGTTATGGCCAAAATAACAGGCATAATGAATATGAAAGATACTGTGATCAATATTATCTCTATGATTATTGTATTAACTAACTTCCTAGTGGACTTCTTCATGACTACACCTCATTGATAGTGAACTCGTCTTTCTGCAACGGTGAAGTAGACTATTGTGACTACGACCATTATCATGAACATTATTACGCTTTGCGCTGAGGCGGGTCCTCTTTTCTGATAAGTGAATGCGTCAAGATAAAGCCTATATATCATATTTGTCGTGTAACCTCCGGGACCGCCCTTCGTCATTACATCGACTATTGCAAACGACGTGAACATCGTGCTGACAATGTTCATGATGACCAAATAGAATGTTATTGGTGAAACTAAAGGAAATATGATTCTCCAGGTCTTTTTCATGACCCCTGCTCCATCAAGAGTTGCTGCTTCAAGAAGGTCTCCCGAGACGTTCTGAATACTTGCAATATAGAAGATCATGTTGAAAGGCAAGATCTTCCACACTGTTGCAAAGATCAGCGCGTAGAACGCGTAAGGCTTTGAAGTTAACCATTCAACCTGAAGTCCAAATAGTTTCATGAATACATAGTTTACGTGGCCAACAACCGGGTTCAAAAGGAAGGTCCAAAGGGTGCCGGCTATCGCCGGGGAAATAGCATAAGGCGCGAAGAGAAAGGTCCTGTAAAGTTTCGTTCCTGGAACGTTCTGTGTGAGGAGCATAGCGATTATGAAACCAAGGAAAATAGATAATGTAACAGAAAGCCCGACATAGATGACAGTTAGTTTCACTGAGGAAAGATACTGCTCATTGTTGAAGAGGTTTATGTAATTCTGGATTCCCACAAATGTCGTTTTGTTACCAAAGGTAGACACTCTGTAGAGACTCATTCTAAATGCTTCTACTGCAGGATAATAAATGAATAAAACGATAATCAGAAAGGTAGGTACCAGCAGAAGGTATGGTAACCACTTTCGCATTCTACACCTCCAGCATCAAGCGGAGCGGGCTGATCGCCCGCTCCGGCCAATAAAAGAGCATTAGTAATTGGCTTCGTTATAGTCGCGAATTGCTTGAGTTGCTCCATCTTCGGCGTACTTCAGCGCCTCGGAAGGAGTCATTTCTTTGGCGATCATCTTTTCAATCGCGGTTGTTACCACGGTTCTTATCTCAGGGAATGCTCCAGTTATTGCTCCGTTAGTATTGTAACTCTGGACTGAAAGCAGAAGTTGTAAGAGCGCTGTCAGGT
Source organism: Mesotoga sp. H07pep.5.4 (assembly GCF_003664935.1). Taxonomy (NCBI): domain Bacteria; kingdom Thermotogati; phylum Thermotogota; class Thermotogae; order Kosmotogales; family Kosmotogaceae; genus Mesotoga; species Mesotoga sp. H07pep.5.4. Next base: position 149,816 of record NZ_JFHM01000031.1, on the reverse strand, counting down.
GATCCGGGTAATCACCGTAATACCCGCTGGCAACGAGTTTCTCAACGGAATCCTTTCTAACCGGGAAGTATCCAGTGGCTTTGTGCCATTCAATCTGCTGCTCGGTGCTAGCCATGAACTTGATAAACTCCCAGGCAGCCTTGGTTTCTTCGTCTGGATGGCCATCGATAAGCCAGAGACTTCCACCGCCTATGATCGCTCCTCCAGCTTTCGAATCAGAGGGTCTTGGCAAAAAGACACTACCAAGCTCAAAACCGTTCGTCTTGGCGGATTCCATCATCAGGGCGACATCCGAAGTGGAAGTCATCAACATTGCCGCTTTTTGCGAAATAAACAGGTTTCTTGCAGCGGTCCAGTCTTCAAACTTCGTGTTTATCATTGTACCTTCCTGCGACATGATATTCCACCACTCGAAGATCGCCAGACCTTCAGGAGTATTGAAGACTGCCTTCGTTGGTCTTCCGGTTCTGCCGTTGTTCTGATCAATTAGCGGGGCGTCCTGTGCCGCCAGTAGTTGCTCAAAGAACCATGAATTAAGAGATACGGTAAATCCTGCCTGCTCCACGTTTCCAGCAGAGTCCTTTATGGTAAGCTTCCTGGCCACTTCGATGAAATCTTCAAAAGTAGTCGGAGGATTATGCGGATCTAGACCGGCCTTTTCAAAGAGAGACTTGTTGTAGAAAACGATTGCGTTTGATGAATTGAACGGCATCGAATAGAGTTTGCCGTTTACCCGGTAATAGTTGAGAACCTGTGGCATGAACTTTCCGATATCGAAAGTTGGGTCGGCCTCCATCATCTCTTCAATGGGGATTGCAACTCCGCCGTCGATCATCATCTGAGTCCCGATTTCGAATACCTGAACCACGTGGGGAGCTGTTCCTGCCTGCACAGCTGCGATCATTTTGTTCAGAGTATCTCTGTAGCTTCCGGTGTACTGAACTTCGACTTCAATGTCGGGGTGCAACTCCATGAACGCATCTGCCTGCGACTGCAGGAAATCGATTCTCCACCCACCCATTGCATGCCAGAACTGGATAGTAGTTGCTGAGAGAATAAGTGAGAACATCAAAACGACCGAAACAAGAAGAAACTTTTTCAAAAGAATCACCTCCATAATTGGGATAGAATCTAGAGCTGAAGCAACTTCTCAGATACACAAAGAAAAAACCGCCCCCGAAAAAGGTAGGCAGTTTTCTCTTCGTCAGTACCACCGTGTTTTCATTGTACAATAAAGCTCACAAAAAACAAAACAAATAGTCATACTAATTATTCTTTGTTCCTTACGCGGTAATCGAGAAGGAGCTTGTCAATCTCTTCAATCTTTCCGCTTTCTGCCTTCCAGAAGTCCTGTGACATTGTCTTGTTCAGCTCTTCAACAGACCTTCCCTGTTGCTCAACCCAAGTATAGTACTTTAGATTGTGCCATCTCAATCTATTATCCATAGTCCCCTCGAATATCCAGTCTGTCTTTGCACCAAGAACATATGATTCAAATCTGTGTCTGGCTTCATCCCTGGTGAGTTGTCCATAAGTTTTGGACATGTTTTCCATCACAGAGTGGTAGCGGTCGATGTTGTCAGTCGCAATAGTCACGATGTTGTCTTTGTCGCTCATTCTGTAGTACTTCGCCATCTTTATCGCACCGACAATGTTCGCTACTCCTGAAATGCCAAAAATGTCGGCCATTGTATCGACATCGTCTGCTTTAAGAAACTCTTTCAAGAACTTCTTACCTTCTTCGTCGGTCATTACCTGAAGAAGTTTCTTACACTCGATATCGTCAAGCGCAACAACTGCATCGTTGTTCATTACATTGTGAATCCATGTGACGTGTTTATCCCCGATCCCCTGAATGTCGTGACCTCCATAACCGTTAAGTGATAGAGTCGGACATTGCACAGGTTCTCCAGCAACGATTTTAACTTCGGGATACACTTCCTTTATTCTGTCCCCACATGCAATAGTTCCTGCCGAGCCCACCGTTGCCACTACTGCCGAAACTCTTCCGTTGCCAAGCCTGAGTTCGTCCATCATTTCCAGAATCGTATTTCCAGTTACGTAGTAATGAAATCTATAATTACCGAGCTCATCGAACTGATTGAGCACCCGTACTTTTTCCGGATTGGCCGCTTTAAGTTCCTTCGCCTTATCGTAGATTTCTTTCACGTTTGACTCGCACCCTGGAGTTGCGAATACTCTAGCTCCATACTCTCTAATGATGTTGAATCTCTCCGCCGACATTTCTTCGGGAAGAATAACCACGGAGTCAAACTTCATTCTACAGCCGACCCATGCACCACCGATTCCGTAGTTGCCAGTAGATGGCCAAACCAGAGTATGGTAAGTAGGATCCACTTCTCCCCTCAACACTTTTTCCATCAAAATCGAATACGTTGCTCCTACCTTGTGGCTTCCAGTTGGGAAGTCTTTACCATACAGTACAACGATATTCGCATCTACTCCAGTGAACTCCTTTGGAAGAACAAAATAGTAGATCCTGTTATCGATATCTCTCCAGGAAATGTTGTAAAGGTTTATTGGATCCAGGGGATCTTCCTTTCTCATCTTCCATGCAATCTCTCTAGTTTTTCTATCGATCTTCTCTGGATGCAACATCTCCTCGAATGTTGGACCGAGTACGAACTTACCCATGCTAATCCTCCTTGTTTACGAACAACTATTCTTGTAAAGACGACCCATTTTCTAAGAGCTGAAGCACATATTCTGGGGTAACCGGAATCCTTCTAACACGCCTCCCTATTGCCATAGAAATTGCATTTGCAACTGCGGCAGGTACCGGCATCAGTGAAGGCTCCCCTATCCCCTTCGCTCCGTAAGGTCCCTCTGGAAAGGGATCCTCCACAACATCAATGACCAGTTCTTCGGGAAGTTCGTGGACAGTCGGAATGATGTAAGTGTTGAAATTGTCGGAAATGATCTTTCCGTCCTTTTGCTTCATGTCTTCGAATATTGCGTATCCCATCCCCTGCGCAAAACCGCCTTGAATTTGGCCAATCACTCCTTCAGGATTGACCGATCTACCGACGTCATGGGCTGTGAAAGCTTTGATAACTTTGCTGTAGCCTGTCGCCAGATCGACCTCGACCTGAACGACCTGGCTTGCATATGAGTAGGTGACGTATGCCTCCCCGATTCCGTTGTCCATATCGAATTTCAGTTTAGGCGTCTCATACCAGCCTGTTTCGAAAAGTTTCACATTTCTCTTGTAGGCATGTTCGACTACTTCATCGAATGACAACTTTTTCCCACTTTCGCCATAAACAAACCCTTCTTCAAATCTCACAGATGAGAGCGGGCTACCGGTGAGTTCACAGAACACAGGGGCCAATTTCTCCCGCAAAGAAGCGCAGGCGTTTTTCACCGCGTTCCCGGAGTAAATGGTGGTTCTCGATGCGACTGTGGGCCCGCTGTCTGGAACGAAGGCGGTATCCGGTTGATGAACAACAATCTTGTCTATGCTCTGCCCCAATTCTTCCGCCGCGATAATTGAGATCACCGTCTTAGCACCCTGACCCATTTCCGTTCCGCCAATCCTCACTTCGACAGAACCATCCCTGTCTATCAGCACGTGTGCGCCGGACTTGTCGAGAGCCTGACCTCCTGCACCGAGGCTGACCCCATAGAAGATGTGAGAGAGACCAACCCCTCTTTTTACTTCTTCACTAGACTTATTGAATTCCTCCGTCTCTTTCACAAGTTCCTTCCATTTCGAAGCCTTCTTAACTCTTGAAAGAGTCTCTGGAGCACCAACGCTGTTAACTAACAGATGATCGGTAGAGGTCCTGGAACCCGGTCTAAGAGTGTTAATTTCTCTGAACTCCATTGGGTCGAACCCCATCTGGACAGCAATATCATCCAGCATGCTCTCAACCGCAAAGAGAACTTGAGGAGAACCGAAACCTCTGAAGGCTCCCGGAGGAACTTTGTTAGTATAAACTGCATAAACATCGACGTCAACATTTTCTATTTCGTAAGCTCCGGCCGCATGAACAAGCGTTCTAAAGATAACTATCGGAGTAAGGGTTGCATACGCTCCCATATCCATGTATGCCTTTATCGTCATCGCTTTGATTTTCTTTCCTTCAAGGGCAACTTTATAGTGAGACTTTATGGGATGACGCTTCGAAGTTGTCTGGATGTCTATTTCTCTTGAATAAATTAGTTTCGCCGGCCTTCGAAGGTTATAGGCCACTATGGCTGCATATGAAGCGACATAAGAAGGAATGTCCTCTTTTCCTCCAAATGCACCGCCGGTTTCGGTTTGAATAACTCTTACTCGGCTCATAGGAATGCCCAAGACATTCGACACGGCCCCTTGCACATAGTAAGGACACTGCATTGTTCCGTAAACAGTGAACCCGTAGTCAATGTCGGGCACCACTATTACTCCCTGGGTCTCCATATAAGCCTGCTCCTGATAGTGGGCGTAGAACTCGCCTTCGAAAATGTGCTCTGAATTCTCAAAAAACTTCGAGGCATTTCCTTTACGAATTCTTCTCGAAACGCCTATATTGGACTTACCATGAATAACGATTTCATCCTTAATTGCCTCTTCTATTGTTAGAACCGGTTTGAGCTCTTCGATCTCAACATTTACCAGCTCGGCGGCTTCCTCGGCTATCTTCTTGCTGCTTGCAGCAACAACAGCTACTACATCACCGTAAAATCTTACTCTTTCGCCCTCCTTGACTAGACAAGGCATATCCTTTATCACATCGCCAAGCTGGTTTTCCCCGGGAACGTCTCTCCAGGTGAAAACACCCTCGACACCGGGAATCCTTTTTGCGGAAGAAGCATCAATACTCTTCAGAACTCCATGTGCTTTCTTTGCAATAACAAGAGCGCAGTTCACCTGTCTATCAAAAGACACATCTGCTGCGAACTTTGCTCTGCCGCTCACCTTCTCCCGGGCGTCGACTCTGTTGATTTTTTTGCCGACCACCTTCTCGTGTCTTTCAGGCATCTTCACCCTCCTTAACGAACAGCGCGACAAAATCATTTTTTTCAACGTCGACAAGGCCGAGATTCGTCAGCTTCAGCTTGGGGATAACTGAAAGCTGCACAAAAGAAAGCGTCATGAAGAGATCGGGTAAAGTGCTACCCATAATCTTTGTAGCTTCTTTCAGTTCTGTTAATCTTTCTGCGACTTCCCTACTGGTAAGATCCGACATCAGGCCAGCGATCTTCAAAGGAAGCTCGGATGTTATCTTACCGTCAACGACGGAAACCAACCCTCCACCCATTTCTATCACTCTGTTTGCCGCACAGACCATATCGGAATCATTCACTCCCAATACACCAAGATTGTGCGAATCATGTCCAACAGAAGTTGCCACTGCCCCCTTCTTTAGCCCGGAGCCCTTTGCAAACGCGACAGACATAGACTTACCTTCGCAATAGCGACAGACGGAGGCCAGTTTCAAGACGTCACTATCGACATCGCTGACAACACAGCCGTTCTCAATCTTTGCGTCAGTTATTAGGCCTCCGGTAAGCACCTCGCTTCCAAGAAGCTCTATTACTCTGATTTTTCTTCCCTCAGCCTTAACTCTTAAGTCATCCTCACAAATCTTCTGGCACTTGAATGTATTTGTCCTTTCCTGTGGAAAACTCTTTGAGATGACATCAATAACCAGTCTTCCATCTCTAGCTACGATTCTAGAATCTTTGAAAACGATTCTCGGATTGAACGACTCTAGATTGTCTACCACTACGAGGTCGGCCTTGTACCCGGGAGCAATAGCGCCCATCGAACGCAAATTGTAATGTCTGGCAGTGTTTATCGTCGCTGCTCTTATAGCGATTATTGGATCTATACCGTGCTCTATGGCCTTCCGAATATTGTAGTCTATATGGCCCTCTCTGATAATGTCGTCGGGATGCTTGTCGTCGGTACAAAATGATACAAAGGGATAAGTCTTCTCGTTTATTAGAGGGAGAAGAGCAACTAGATTTCGCTCCACACTTCCCTCTCTGATAAGTATCTGCATACCTCTGGAAAGTTTTTCTCTCGCTTCCTCGACGTAAGTGCACTCATGTTCCGACCTTACAAAAGCGCATATGTAGGCATTTAGAGGCTTACCCAAAACTCCAGGGATGTGACCGTCTATCTTCTTGTACTTGTGTCGAATCAACTCAATCTTCGCTATTGAATCCCGATCACCGTTTATGATATCCGGGAAGTTCATCACTTCGCCCAATCCGAGAACTCTGTTCTGGAATTTCTCCACAAAACCTATCATATCCATTACGCTGATCCTTGCCCCCGACGTTTCCAAGGCAGATGCGGGAACGGCGGAAGGGATCATGATGTAAAGATTCACAGGAACTCCCTCTGTGGACTTGATCATGTATTCTATCCCGGAAAGGCCCATTACATTGGCAATTTCATGGGGATCGGCTATCGCTGTGGTTGTGCCTTTTGCTAGGATTGTCTTCGAAAACTCGACCGGCGAAACCATGGATGATTCGATATGAAGGTGAGCATCGATAAGACCCGGCACCACATAAGAACCTTCAAGATCTATAACCTCTAGCCCATCTTCATAGTCGCCGATTCCGGCAATGCGTTTCTTGAAAAGAGCCAGGTTGGCCTCTTCTATCTCCCCGCTGAAAACGTTCACGATCTTGCAGTTCTTAAGAAGAACATCGGCTGGTCTGTCGCCACGTGCGACCGGTATTATGTCGATGATATTCGTTTTAATCGCCCCCCTTCAAGGACTTGTAAGCTACGAAAGCAAGACCCCCGAGGTGCAGGGGTCTTGTAATCATTCGAAAATGCTTGTTGCGCTTCTCATGTTGACTTCTTGCGAAAGCTTATCCATGAATTCCTGCAGAGCAATTGAACCCAGATCCTTCTCACTTCTCAGCCTTACCGATATGGTCCCGTCTTCTTTCTCTCTGTCTCCAACGATGATCATATAAGGTACTTTCATCAGCTGAGCCTCACGGATCTTGTAGTTAGTTGACTTCTGGCGATCATCGACTTCAACCCTGAAACCTCTGGACTTTAATTCGGCCGCAACCGATTCCGCATATTCTGCATGCCTGTCGGCTATCGGGATCACTGAAACCTGGGTAGGAGCAAGCCAAGCGGGGAAAGCTCCGGCGAAATGCTCAATCAAAATACCCATGAACCTCTCAACGGAGCCGAATATCGCTCTGTGAATCATGACGGGCTGATACTCTTCGTTATCGGGTCCAACATACTTGATCCCAAAACGCTCGGGCATCATGAAATCAAGCTGAATTGTAGCACACTGCCATTCCCTACCAAGCGAATCCTTTATATGATAATCGATCTTAGGACCATAGAAAGCTCCATCACCTTCATTTACCTTAAACTCCATTTTCTTTGCCACAAGTGAATCTTCTAATGCCTTTGTGGCGATATCCCACAGCTCAACTTCGCCCATGTAATCTTCGGGTCTCGTCGAAAGCTCTGCTCTATACTCGAAGTTGAATGGGGAGTATATTTTCTGAACGAAATCGATTACTCCCATTATCTCCTGTTGAATCTGCTCACGAGTACAGAATATGTGTGCATCATCCTGAACAAATCCTCTGACTCTGAACAGCCCGTGCAAGACACCAGATCTCTCATATCTATGAACCTTTCCAAATTCAAACAGTTTCATCGGAAGATCACGATAGCTTACCGATGATGACTTGTATATAATTATGTGGCCGGGGCAATTCATTGGTTTGACAGCGAACTGCTGATCTTCTTTCTCCGTGAAATACATGTTGTCCCTGTAATGATCCCAGTGACCAGATGTTCTCCAAAGCGCATCTGACATAATCTGAGGGGTGCTAACTTCCCTGTAACCATCTTCAACATGCTTCTCTCTCGAAAACTGAAGCAGTTGATTAAGCATCTCCGTCCCCTTAGGCAAAAAAACAGGCATACCCGGAGCATATTCGTAATTGATTGTGAAGAGACCAAGCGCCGGGCCAAGTTTCCTGTGATCTCTCTTCTTTGCCTCTTCTATCATCCTCAGATAGTCTTCGAGATCACTCTTTTTTGCGAAGGCAGTGCCGTAAACCCTCTGAAGCATCTTGTTGTTCTCGTCGCCCCTCCAGTACGCACCGGAAACGGATGTAAGCTTGAAATACTTTACCTTACCAGTCGAAGAAACGTGAGGACCCCTGCAGAGGTCAACAAATTCGCCCTGCTTGTAGAAAGTAACCTTTTCAGCACCCGTGTCCTTAACCAGATCCTCTATCAGCTGGACTTTATAAGGCTGATCTTCTCTCTTCATAAGTTCAATGGCTTCTGATACAGGCAGTTCGAATCTCTCAACCGGAAGATCTTCCTTAATTATCTTGTTCATCTCCGATTCAATCTTCGGTAAATCCTCTTCCGTGATTCTCGTCTCGCCAAGATCTATGTCGTAATAAAACCCATTTTCTATGGTTGGCCCGATTGCTAGCTTGACTTTCTCCTTGCCATACAATCTCATTATCGCCTGGGCTAGTATATGGGACATAGTGTGTCTGAAGAAACGAGATGACTCGGGATCTTTGTCCAGGACAAGCTTGACCGAAGCGTCTTTTTCGATGGGCCGTTCAAGATCCCAAAGTTCTTCGTCGACAATCGCTCCAAAAGCACGTCTTGCAAGTCCCTCGGAAATGTCCTTTGCAATCTCCGCCGGTGTTATACCTGATTCGTATTCCTTTATCGAACCATCGGGCAGTTTTATCGAAATTGCCATTCTATCCTCCTGATTACGGTATAATCGCCACAGCCTCGATTTCTACCGGCGCGTTTTTTGGCAGGTTGGAGACCTCTACTACGGCTCTGGCAGGTTTGTGACCCTTAAAGTAAGTAGCATAGATCTCATTTAGAATCGAAAACTTACCCATATCCCTTACGTAAACGTTGACCTTTACGATATTATCTGGGCTCGACCCGCCGGCGGCGACTACCGAGAATAAGTTGTCTAGTGACTGTTTACAAGCTTCTTCAAAATCCGTCACCATTTCGCCAGTCAACGGGTTGAGGGGAATCTGTCCAGAAACAAAGAGAAAACCTCCCGCCGCAACTGCCTGAGAATAAGGACCAACTGCTGCCGGCGCCTTGTCAGTATTGATAACCCTCAACACAGTAACACCTCCCATTTCCGTTAATTATATCACTTGAGAATGGATGAAGTCGCGCGATATGCACTTAACGGAAATCGTTTATCGAGAAGAAAAACATGTAGAATCTATTAGTATATGGTGGAAGAAATACTTGCAAAAAGGGCATTAACAAAGTCTAATATTCCATTAACAGATTTCACTATCAATCCTTACGTTGGATGCAGCATCGGATGCAAGTACTGTTTTGCTAGATTCATTGGCTCCTTCAAGAACTACGGAGGTGTATGGGGAAGGGATGTGAGAGTTAGAAAAAACCTCGCATCTCTTCTGAAAAGAGAAATTATCAGACATCCCAAGTGGCCAGTTTTTCTCAGAACAACCTGTGATCCTTATCAGCAACTCGAAAAGAGATACGAAATCACAAGAGCGATACTGAGAATTCTTGTCTCTCACAGGATTCCCGTCTACTTGATGACTAAATCCTCTTTGGTAAGGAGAGACCTGGACTTGCTCCAGGCTGCGGAAGGCGAAGCGAAAGTCTTAGTAACGATAACAACGGATAGAGAAGATGTGAGGAAGGTTCTTGAATCGGGTTCTTCTTCCTTTGAAGAGAGACTTGAGACGATTGATTTCTTAAGAGATAACGGAATTCAGACGGGAGCCTTTGTAGGACCTGTTCTTCCTATGGACGCGACAAGAGTTGCACTTGAGTTATCAAAAAGAGTCGAAGAAGTCCATCTGGATCCTCTGAACTACTCCTTTCAGGTAAAGAATATCTTCTTGAAATTCGGCTGGCAATCCTGGCTTGAGAAATATACATTTCAAGAGGTTGAAGAAGAATTCAGTAAACACCTTCGCCTGATCTAGCTAGAAAACAAATCCGGCCGCAATATAAGGACAGAAACTCAATGATTCGAGAGAAGGTGTGAAATCGAGATTTACTCCGCCTTCAAGAAAGAGGCCAGAATCCGATAGGCCTAAACCAGCTCTAACTCTCGCCGGGACATCCCATCCTTCGATACTTCCTCCGACTAGATCTATCAAACCTTTCAACTGAACTCCCAAACCGGCCTTTATGTAAAGAACGGTTATCGGAAGTTTTAGGTTCAAGCCTGCATAACTTAACATGGGATCGGCAAGCTCAAGTCTTCTTTCTGAAGGCCAAATCTGCGCAATCGGCAGATCGATAGATAGTGGGCCAACACTGGCTAGAAGAGAAAGTCGCGCACAACTTAGGCTCGTCTCATCTGACTGGGTTATATCAGCACTCACGCCCAGATCAATTTCCACGGCAACCAATAGAGAAAATGTGATGACAAAAAGGAAAAGACAAACCATTTGAACTGCTCTCACAAACAACACCCCCAGAAACCTTCAATGCAAAGCCCAATTTCGAAAACAATTATAACCCATGGATGCAAAGGCGAAGAAAGAAGTTGGTCTCTCCAATGACAATAACGTCAAGGATAATCGTCATCGAACACATGGGTTCACACATGACCCGTAAACAAAACAGTCTGTGCAAATAACGTTCCACACTTGTCCTGAAGAATGTCTTATTCTTGCGAGAAGTCAAAGTAGAGAAAGATAATCTAGAATAATTCAATTCATTTGATCCTTAAGGGCTATGATCGAGTTAAGATATCGACTCAAGGAATGCTATACTGTGCATAATGTATAACGCATCATGTTAATCGTTTATTAATCTTTCTTCTAAGAGAACGGGGCGGAATTAATACTGTCCCGCACATGGAGGTGTTTTGGATGAGGCTAAACAGGTTACTCGTAGTCTCGATTGTCTTGCTAATCGGGGTTGCGGCGCTGGGTTCAACGATTAAGGTTGCTCTTGTGGCGCCATTCACAGGACTGGGTTCGATTCTTGGCGACTACATCAAAATGGGTGCGCAGTTGGCACTAGAAGAGATCAATGCCGCTGGAGGAATCAATGGCGACATGCTCGAAATGGTTGTGTATGACGATGCGGCAAATCCAAGCACGGCAGCAAATGTTATCAGGAGAGCACTTTTCCAGGATAAGGTAGTGGCCGTCTTTGGACCGAACATGAGCAGTTCAGTCATTGGCGTTCATCAGCTAGCACAGCAGGCGAAGGTTCCAATGCTTGTCGGAGCGACTTCCCCTTCATTCAGATATTCGGTGATTCCCAACGACTTCCTCTTCAGACTCAGGGCGGATGACAAAGTCAAAGTCATTCAGCTCGTGAAATATGCAGTAGAGGAGTTGGGCATTGAGAAGCCCGGAGTTATCTATGGCTCGACCGATTACTGTCTTGCAGCTCTCGATGTTGCTAAAGAGGAGTTCCCGAAGTACGGAATCGAAATAGTCGCAATGGAGCAGATCAAGGAAGGCGACAAGGATGCAACTGGTCAGCTTCTGAAACTAAAGAACGCCGGGTTCGATGGATTGATAGGACTTACACACGAATCTGAGGCTGCTGTAACAGTAAATCAACTCAGACAGTTGCAGATCGATGTCCCCATAATTGGGTTCTCTGCATGGGGCGTTCCTGCGTTTACAGATCTAGCGCCGGAAGCGGCGATTGGCGTATACTCCGTTCAGGGATTCAATCCAATAGATCCCGATCCTGCAGTTCAGGCATTTGTTGAAGCCTATAAGGCCAGATGGGATGGCAAGGAACCAAGCGACCCTGGACAGGCTTACTATGACGGAATGTACCTTCTGGCAGATGCACTCAAGAATGTTGGAACTGACGGTACTAAGCTTGCTGAATACCTTGCGAATGAAGCGAACATCGTCGGTGTTCAGGGCGAACTCAAGTGCGACGAACACCACAACTTCACAAACGTCTGTCTAATCTCCCAGTTCGACGGAAAAGACTGGCAGATAATCACTAAGTTGTACTAAGCCTCTTTGCGGGAGGGGGCGTCCTGCCTACCTCCCGTTTACTTCCCTAGAAGGAGTGTGAACAATGCTTCAAGACATTCTCCAAAACATAGTTTCGGGGGCTTCGATCGGTGCCACATATGGACTCGTAGGACTCGGCGTAGTTTTCCTCTGGTTGACGATCTCAAGAATAAACTTTGCTAACATATCGTCGGCAATGTTGGCGGCTTATTTATTTTACAGTTTCTATACTCAACTAAATTTGGGGTTCTTCATATCATTTGTCTTGTCTGTAGCCATCATAGGGCTATATGGATTGGGGCTCAGAATATTCATCTATGAGCCAATCAGAAAGAGGGGCGGTGGGCGTCTCGAATTCGTCGTTGCCACACTTATGCTGTGCACTTTTTGGCTCAACTTTATAATTGTAACTTATGGGGCTCTACCAAAACCCTTCCCGCCGGTATTCGGAGGAAGCAACGACTTCATTTCACTCGGTGGCATAAGAATTCCCTCTCTCTACTTGAACATCTATCTTGTAATTGCAATTCTGATGGTTTTCATCTATTTTATACTTAACAAAACACTTATTGGAAAATCATTCCGTGCAGCTGCTCAAAATAGAGAAGCGGCAGCTCTCATGGGAATCGACGTGAAGGTAACGACCTCTCTATCCTTCATTCTGGCGACAGTCGTCGTGGGAATTGCCGGAATACTCCTTGCGCCTATTTACTTTGTCTCTCTTGAACTTGGAGGAGGTTCTATAGGGGTCAAAGGTTTTGCGTCGGCAGTACTGGGCGGATTGACAAACCCTTATGGAACGATACTCGGAGGAATATCTCTTGGTTTACTCGAAAACTTCTCGACCCTCTATATCTCTTCAACATATAGAGACGTAATTTCCTTCTCGGTTCTTGTAGCCGTTCTGATACTGAAACCTTCCGGGATATTCAACTGGAAGAGAAAGAAGATATAGGGGGCACAAGATGAAGAAGACGATTTTCGTAATAGGAGCAATTCTACTAATAATACTGTTCCCGCTTTTTGTGAAGAACTCGTACCATCTTTACCTTATGAACAGAGCGTTAATTCATGCGATTCTTGCCACTGGATTAGTTTTTCTCACAGGGTTCGCTGGTCAAATCTCACTAGGGCAGGCCGGTTTCTATGCCATTGGTGCCTACTCCTCCGCTTATTTCACGGTCAAGCTTGGGATGCCGATCGTTGTTGGCGTAATTGCCGGTATAGTGATTAGCGTTATTGCTGGATTCCTGTTAAGTATTCCATCATTCAAACTCAAGGCCTTTTTCTTATCTCTTGTAACCATTGCATTCGGCCAGATAGTCTGGATGCTGGTAATAAACTTAACGCCAATCACAGGTGGTCCTTACGGATTCTTTGGAATTCCATTCTATTCGTTTGGGGGCGAGATGCTATCCTTTGGGCAGGTCTTTTGGCTATTTGGAGGGTTATTGCTCCTTTCAGTTTTCATTATGTTCCGCATAAAACACTCGCACTTTGGTAGAGCTATGCTGGCTATGAATGATGATGACGTTGCTACCGAGACTTGTGGAATATCTACGAAAAAGCTCAAGATCGCAGCTTTTGGCTTTTCTGCAGGATTAGCGGGACTGGCGGGAGCACTGTATGCTCATCTAGCCGGTTTTCTCTCACCCGAACCATTCACCTTTTTTGAATCCTCAAATTTCGTCGCCATGGCCGTCGTGGGCGGTCTTAGGCACATGAGTGGTGGAGTTGTTGGCGGAATAGGTCTTACGCTTCTTCCCGAGTTTCTGAGATTTGGAGGCTGGGAAAATTACTATCTAATGGTCACTTCTCTAATAGTGATTGTCATCGTAATATTTATGCCTATGGGACTTGGCCCTATCCTAGAAAGCTTATTCAGAAAGGTTTTCAGGGTAAAGAGAAACAACACAAAGACGTTGTAAGGTGGGGTGAAAATGGACATTCTCAGAACTGAAAATATGACCAAGAGATTCGGAGGAGTTGTGGCTAACAATGATCTGTCAATAGGGATTCCCGAAGGCGAGATCACAGCCTTAATCGGTCCCAACGGCTCGGGCAAAACAACGTTCATTAATGTTGTAACGGGAGTACACCCTATCACAAGTGGAAAGGTATATTTCAAGGATCAGGACATAACGGGGATGGAAATAAACAGGATTAGCAGGTTGGGTATTGCAAGAACCTTCCAGAAGATTCGACTCTTCGAGAATCTCTCAGTGATTGAGAACGTACTTGTCGCCAGAAAGTCTTTCTATAAATCCGGCCCTTTGAGCGTAGTTCTAGGAACTCCGAGTTTCAGAAAGGAAGAAAAAGAGAACAGAGAAAAGGCCATGGAACTTTTGGAGCTCGTGGGTCTTGAGGATAATGCTTATGATTCCCCGAAGGGCATGGCATATGGATTACGGCGTTGTCTAGAGATTGCAAGAGCTTTAGCTCTGGAACCTCAGTTGATTTTCCTCGACGAGCCTGCCGCAGGAATGACTAGAGATGAGTTCAAAGTGATAATGAACCTGATGATGATTCTCAAAGAGAAAGGTATAACGACTCTGCTCGTGGAACATACTATGGACTTCATCAAGGCTGTGGCCGACTGGGTATATGTTCTGAACTTTGGCCAGATAATCGCCAAAGGTACCTTTGATGTAATAGAAAAAGATCCGCTTGTTCTCAAAGCCTATCTGGGGGAGGATTGATTATGACTTTGCTTGAAACGAGAGACCTATCTGTCTCCTACAATGAAGTTCCTGCTCTCAGAAGAGTATCTATTAAGGTGATGAAAGGAGAAGTTGTTTCCGTGCTAGGCCCAAACGGAGCGGGAAAGACAACTCTCTTGAAGAGCATCTCTGGACTGGTCGGTTCTGAACCCGGCAGCAAAATTCTACTGAACGGCGAGGAGATCCAGCATCTTGCTCCCCACAAGATTACTAGACTTGGAGTTATTCACGTTCCGGAAGGAAGACAGGTTTTCGCGGAGCTCTCCGTGCAAGAGAACCTAGAAGTCGCCGCCACCAGAGTCGGGCTTTCTAAGGCTCGCCCAAACATTGAGAGAGTTTACGAACTCTTTTCCGAGCTTAAATCTAGAAAGAACCAGATGGCAGGTACTCTTTCCGGAGGAGAGCAGCAAATGCTTGCTATAGGAAGAGCGATCGTGTCCGATCCGGTAATTATGATGATCGACGAACCATCGATGGGTCTCGCGCCGGTAATCGTCAAAAGAATATTCGAGACCCTGAAGAAATTTGTCAAGGATACTGGCCTTACGATGCTGATAGTCGAACAGAACGCAAAGCTTTCACTTCCAATGAGCGACAGAGTCTACATAGTTTCTCAAGGTCAAATAAAGCTTGAAGGCTCGGTTGACGAAGTGAAAAGCGACGAGCGAATCCGCGAAATGTACTTTGGTGGCAAGTAAGATGGAGTTTTCCTTAGATTACAGAGAAGGGAGAAGAGTCAAGTTGGAAGTGCCCGCGGGTCAAGTAATACTTCCCGCGATTTCCGCTGAGCCGGCTGAAGCCGGAAGCTCCTTAACCGAATCGATTTCAGTGCCGATCGGCACTGCACCACTTACTAGTCTCGCGGAGTCAGCAAAAAGTATCGTGTTTATTGTGGAAGACCACACGAGGCATTCACCCGTACTGGAAACTCTGGACCTTCTAAGAAAACTCTTCGAAAGTCGCGGAATTTCGTGGGACAAAGTTTCTCTCCTTATCGCTACCGGAACCCACAGGCAGATGAAACCCGAAGAGCTTCAAGAAAAGTTCGGAGTATTCTCTTCAGATACAAGAATCGTTCAGCATAAAGCCGAAGAGACTGCCAAGATGAAAGATTTCGGGGAGTTTCTTGAGGTACCGATTCAAGTAAATGAAGCTATAGAGGCCGACCTCACAGTTGGAATAGGTTCCATTGTTCCTCACAGATTCTCCGGTTGGTCGGGAGGGGCAAAGATAGTCCTTCCGGGAGTCGCCTCATATGAAAGTGTCTTCAAATCTCACAGAATGGCAATATTGAAAAGCAAGGCAGACGTGGGAGTATTTGAAAATGAATTCAGAGAGCTGATAGACGAAACCGGAAGTCGAGTAGGGCTTGATTTCATTATAAATTTCTACTACGATATTAACGGATCAACTGCCGGGACCGTTGCGGGGAACCACGTGCTAGCCCTCAGAAAAGGGGTAGAGCTCGCGAGAAAGCAGCTTCTTCGGCAGTATCGCGAAAGGACAGATGTTACGGTCATTTCTTCCTTTCCTTCTGTAACTGATTTCTGGCAATGCGGCAAGGCTCTGTACACGTCGGACTTGATTACCAAAGATGGTGGGGATATCGTTATGGTTTCTTCACTTGACGAGGGTTTTGGAGACCATCCACTTTTCGCTTCTCTCTTAAAACTTGAGGCAAATGAAATTCTAGAGAAACTCGATATGATAACCACCGAAGATCCCCTCGCTTATGTAGCGGCTTACGCCGTAAGAAAAGTACTGCAGAAGAAGAAGGTTCACATTGTCAGCGACACAAAGTTTGCTGAGAAATTTGATGAGCTAGGATTACGTGTCAATCCAGATATTCAATCTGTAGTTGACCGATTGATTTGTCCTGGCAAGAGTGTTTCTGTCCTTCAGAACTCACTCGTGTTGCCAGAGATAACTACTGAGGAGGTATAGCATGAAACCAAAAGACCTTGAGTACATGAAATTGAACGGAACGCCATACTTCGACGATTCCCGTTGGGTCTGCCCTCTAAACTACGAAAACAAAATAAGGGGAAAAGACGCAAAAGACAGTATCTACATACACGATGTCACTCTCAGAGACGGTGAACAGACCTGTGGCCTTACATGGAACGAGGATCAGAGGGTAAGAATAGGGGTTGCACTTAACGAACTAGGTGTCAAATCCATAGAGGTGGGAATGCCGATTGTATCGGATGAGAACAAGAGAGCAATAAGAAGGCTAGTCGATATGAAGCTCGACTCAGAGATCGTTCCCTTTGCAAGGTCTTTGAAAAAAGACATAGACGAGTCTCTTGATTGTGGTGCTACCCGGGTGGTTATTGAGCACGCAGTTAATCCTTATGACAATGAACTCGTGTATGGAGTCTCCCCCGAAAAGCTCGTGGACAGAGTAGTTTCGGCAATACTTTACGCAAAGGAACAGGGCATGAAGCCTACTTTCATGGGATGGGATGCGACAAGATCTTCATTCGACTACGTTCTTAAGATATTCACAGAAGTGGCTAAGCAGGCGAAGCCGGAAAGTATGGTCTTCGTAGACAGTTTTGGTGTCGCCTCGCCATTTGCAATCGAATTCATCTTCTCTGAACTTAGAAAGGCTATTCCCGACATTCCCTTTGAATTCCACGTACACAACGAATTTGGCCTTGCAATGGGATCTGTTTTCGCCGCAGTGAGGGCAGGCGTATCGGGCATTCATAGCTCAATAAACGGCCTTGGCGAAAGAACCGGAAACGTGGCCACCGAGGAAGTGGCTGCCGGTCTTAAGCTGCTAATGGGCATAGATACCGGTATTGATCTATCGAAAATCGGCTACACTTCAAGACTGGTTGAGGACATCTCGAAAATTCAGGTCGCAAACAACAAACCCGTCGTAGGCAAGCGCCTTTTCTGGGTTGAATCAGGCATTGTAGTCGATGCAATAGACAAGTTGAATAAAGCAGGAATAAACGCAGCAATGACTCCGTACCTCCCTTCGCTGGTCGGTATGGGAGAAATACAGGTCAAACTTGGTGCCTTCAGCGGCCAGGCAAGCATAAAATACTGGCTGAAGAGACTCGGAATAGAGGCTAATGAAGATCAAATTGAAGAGCTGACGGAAATCGTTCGAAAAGAAGGCCGCATTAGAAACACAGTTCTTGAGATCGATGAATTCAAGAGGATAGTGGGAGACTTCATGAAATGAGCCTGATTCTTGTAATAAATCCGGGATCCACATCAACAAAGGTTGCGGTCTTCAGGGATACTGAAGAAGTATTCAAAAAGACTATTCCACTTGATGACGACATGCTTGATCTTCCTCTCTTTCCCGATCAGTATACAATAAGGAAGCGACAGATTGTAAAGGAACTTGATTTAAACGGGGTGAGACCTTCCGATTTAGCCGCCGTCGCAGCACGGGGCGGTCGGCTGAAACCTCTCGAGTCAGGCGTATATAGGGTTAATAAAGAGATGGTTGATGATGCCAGGCGCGGACTCCAGGGAATGCACCCGGCAAACACAGCAGTAGTCATAGCATCAGAAATGGCCGAGGAGTTTGGAATCCAGGCGTTCACTGTCGACCCGATAAGTGTTGATGAACTGGCCGAGTGGGCGAGATACACGGGAATAAACGAAATAAGAAGAAATTCGCTTTCGCACGCGCTGAACATGAAGGCTGTCGCGAGAAAAGCAGCGACAAAACTGGGCAAGAATTATGAAGATGCCAAGCTTATAGTTGCTCATCTTGGAGGCGGATCCTCGGTGAGCGCTCATTCGAATGGGAGGATGGTAGATCTCTATAATAGCGATAAAGAGGGACCCTTTTCTGTGGAAAGAGCCGGCGCGTTGCCCTCCCATGAACTGGCGGAGTTTGCTCGAGAGCGGGACGACTATCTGGACTACCTAACTCACCGGGGAGGACTATTCTCTCACTATGGAATGCGCGACGTCGAAAGTATAGCAAGAAGGGTAATGAAAGAAGAAATCGACAGCGCCCCTCTCGAAGCATATATCTATAATATCGCCAAGTATTCTTACAGCCTTCTAGCAGTTTTTGATGGATTTCCAGATGCTCTTGCCTTGACAGGCGGCGTGGTGAAATGTGATTTCGTAAGGGAGAGGCTTCTTTCCAAACTCAAGGGGTTCAGAGTCCTTCTCTTCCCTGGCGAATATGAGATGGAAAGCCTTGCGGAAGGAGCCCACAGAGTTATTAGCGGATCTGAAGAGGCTCTGGATTACTGAGGTGAGAGAGATGATTAGTTCCCTTTCCGTTTTTACGCATAAAGTAAAAGACCTGGACAAAAAAATAAGGATACTCTGCGTTCAACCACATGATAAATCAACCGTTGAAGCAATAAGGTCGATCGCCGAATCGAACAGCAAGATCGAAGTGACTATGTACGGTAGTTTCGAAAAGATAAGCGAGATTACACCAGCAGAATTCTTGAAGGAGGTTCAAATAGTTGAAGGTGAGACGGAAGAGGAAAACGCATCACGAGCGGCAGGCTCGGTAAATGGGGAAACGCCAGCCGTCTTGATGAAGGGAAACATCAATACGGCGGTGTTTCTAAGAACTTTATTCAGGAGCGAAAATGTAAAGACTGCCGGTAGGTTGATAAGCCATATATCCTGTATGGAGATTCCGGAGCACCCAAAACTACTCTTCATAACGGATGGAACGGTAAACGTAGCTCCTGATCTGAGAGAAAAAGCTGAGATACTTCGAAACGCGGCAGGTTTTGCGAGATCGATAGGCCTGAAATGTCCTAAGATTGCAGTGATTGGTATCAACGAGAGAATATCGGTAACTAATAGAGATCTCATTGAAGCGGCCGTACTTTCGAAAATGGCCGAGAGGGGCGAGTTTGGAGAATGTCTTGTGGACGGACCAATGCCTCTCGATACGGCTCTGAAAAAGGAGGCGGCCCTGAATAAGGGGATCCAGTCGGAAGTGGGAGGGGATGCCGATATTCTAGTCTGTTCAAATCTCGAATCGGCGGCAAATCTTATAAAGGGACTTGTCCATCTGGGCAAGTCGAGAACTGCTGGTCTACTTATTGGAACGGGATTTCCAGTCGTTCTCACTTCGAGAAGCGACGACGAATTTGCGAAAATGGCGTCTCTTTCTATAGCAATTGTCAGCGCAGCGGGATGAGGTGAGCTTTATGGCAGTGAGTTTTATGGTAGCCAATGACGATATTCCGGCCGGCGCAAAGGTTACCGGCCTGACGGGGAGGCTTGAAGAAACGATTCCGGCGTTAGTCGAAGCCGGGTTCAGATTCTTTGAACTTATGATTGCCGATCCAGGCAAAGTAGAGATAGAGAAGGTCAAACGTCTGGAGAGGGAGCACTCCGCAAAATGTATATTTCTTTGCACCGGGGAAATGGCAGGAACGGCCGGTCTCTATCTGAATCATATCGATATCAGTGAGAGAAGAAGAGCTGTCAATTCATTCATGTCGGCGGCGAGAAAGGCTTATGAACTGGGCGTAGATCTAAATATCGGGAGACTGAGAGGTGTTATATGGTCGGATGGCCTTCAGAAGTCCCTCGACCGGCTGGCCGAGTCTCTTACAGAGATCGATACTTTCGTTAAGAATGAACTCGAAGGGCTTTCAGTTCTAATTGAACCTCTCCGGAAGGTGGTCTGCCCGATTCTGAACAACTGTCAAGAAGCCGCCGATTTCTTCGAGACGAGAGGGCTTAGCAGTTATGGTATTCTCGTCGATTCGGACCATTTTAATGAAGAGGTGGACTCTTCATTTGTGAGCTCTAATATTGGATTAGTGAAACACGTCCACCTTGCCGATTCCAATCACAAACCTCTTGGCCAAGGAACGATAGATTTTCACAAATTCCTCAACTTGTTGACACAGTCCGGATATAGAAGAAACTTCAGTGTAGAGGTCTTCTGTGATGAAGATCAGATCGAAACCCTGAATGACACCAGAATCTTTTTGAGAGAGTTGTCTCTTCTCAAGGAGGGATCGTTTTGAATAGATCGGCAGACACAAACCATTTTCATGGAATCCAATACCAACTTTACAGATCGATCAGAAACAGCATAGTAGAGCTGGAAATTCCCCCAGGTTCGAGGCTTACGATAGATCGGCTGAAGAGAATCTACGGGGTTTCTTCAACTCCAGTCAGGGGGGCTCTCCACAAACTAAAGGAAGACGGTTTGGTAGCACCTGGAATTGCAAAGAGTTTCTACGTTAAGGAGATTCTTGAAGAGGATGTGAGGAAGCTCTTCCCAATAAGACTTGTGCTGGAGAAGCTTGCGTTGAGTGAATCGATCTTTCGCATCGATAGGGAAACGATATCTAACCTAATAGTGAGAATGCGGAAGCATCTTGCGGAACCGGAAGAGACAAAGAATAACGTCCCATATGACATAGATTATAGGTTGCACAGAGAGATTTTGAGCAACTGCAACAATGAATACCTGATTGAAATGATGTCCAAAATCTCGATTCTCATTACGAGAATGCGTAACGTTATAAAGTACTATCTTCTTGAACAGCAGAAGGATTGGATCATCTGCGAAATGGAGGAACACTTCAAGATCGCTCAAGGAATTCTCGAGGGAGACCTGGAAAAGGCCTCGAACGCACTGGAAACTCATCTGATACATTCAATGGGTATGATTTGTTCTATTCTAGGATCAAACAACGTTGAATATACTGCTAGAGGAAGCTTTGTTGAATTGGAGGATTAACGATGAAACAGGCCATCATGCTATCCGTTAACGACAATGTCGCTACGGTGCTCGAGAAAGTCGCTAAAGGCGAAGAGATCGAGATGAAGGGCACCTCTCAAGTGGGAACGATAGTTGCAAAGGAGGAAATTCCTTTCGGGCACAAAATAGCCGTTAGAGACATCAGAAAGAAAGAGAGAATAATCAAATACGACAACAAAATAGGTGTAGCAACTGCAGATATAGCTACTGGTCAGCATGTTCACATCCAGAATGTTGCTAGTGAAAGAACCGAGATCAAAGAGGGAGGTGAACGGGCTTAAGCCGAAACCATGGAGACTTTCAAGGGGTACCTAAGAAGTGATGGAAGTGCAGGGGTCAGGAACCACGTTTTAGTTCTGCCAAGTGTTCTCTGCTCGGCAAATGTTGCAAGAAGAATTTCGTCCGCGGTTCCCGGATCGGTTGTGGCAAGCCATAACCAAGGCTGCGCACAACTTGGCGACGATTTCAAACAGACCAGAAGGACATTGATAAATACTGCTCTGAACCCGAACATAGCCGCCGTTCTCGTAGTCGGGCTAGGATGTGAGAGAGTCTCTCCTCACGAGCTTAGAGACATAATTCAAGATCATGGCAAACCTGCCGAGGTAATCATGATCCAGGACTATGGAACCGTTGAAGCAATAGAAAGAGGAATAGCGATTGTAAAGGATATGGTGAAGGAAGTTTCCAAAATCGAACGCAAAGAAGTTTCACTGTCATCGCTTGTATTGGGAATGGAATGCGGGGGTTCTGACTTCTCGTCAGGTCTTTCCGCCAATCCGGTAGTAGGTCAGGTAGCCGACTTTTTGGCGAAAAAGAAAGGAAGGGTAATACTATCTGAAACCACTGAACTGGTAGGCGCGGAGCACTTGCTCTTCGAAAGAATGTCTGATGAGTCCATGAAGCAGCGGTTCACCAAAATGCTCCAGAGAATGATTGACGAAAGTCTCAAGAACAGTCGCGATGTAGTTGACAAAGAGAACGTTCCTAACAACATCTCTCCCGGAAATGTCAGGGGAGGTTTGACTACTCTCGAAGAAAAGTCTCTCGGAGCCATGATAAAGGGAGGTAAAGTCCCCATTGTTGGTGTAAAAGAGTATGGTGAGGTAGTTGATGCTGAACCCGGTCTTTATCTTATGGATACTCCAGGATATGACGTTGAATCCGTTACTGGTATGGTGGCGGGCGGAGCAACAGTCGTGCTCTTCACAACAGGGCAGGGGACCCCTACCGGCCACGCGATAGCCCCGGTCATAAAGATTACTGGAAACCGTCAGACCGCAAAAAAGATGAGTGACAATATCGACTTCGACTGCAGCACGATCATCTATGGGGAAGAGACTCTGGAAGAGAGTGGAAGGAAGTTGTTCGATCTTGTATTAAGGATTGCAAACGGTGAACTGACAAAAGCAGAGGTTCTGGGGCAGGATGATTACTCGATCTGGAATGTGGGAATCAAATTATGAAATTGGGCGATAAGGAACTCGAAAAGCTTCTGCTAGAGCTTTGCAGCGCAAATACAACAAATCCTCCTGGAAACGAAGATCGAGCCGTTGAGATTCTTCAGAGAGTGCTTGTAGACAGGAACGTTCATATTGAGATACAGAAAGTCGCAGAGAATCGCTCAAATCTTGTCGCAAGACTTCAAAGAGACCAGGCCTTACCTTACCTTCTCCTGTCCGGTCACATGGACGTGGTACCGGCCGGATCAAACTGGGACTCGGATCCCTTCAAACCGGAACTTGTAGACGGCAAGTTGTTTGCGAGGGGTTCAGCAGACATGAAGGGCGGGTTAAGCGCGCTAACTGCAGCTCTAATAGATCTTTCGGAAGACAGCGATTTTTCTGGGAATGTTGCGCTCGTTGCGACCTGTGATGAAGAAGTCGGCTGCTCAGGGATACGCCATTTTCTCGAGCATCAAACCTTTGACGTTTCAGGCGTAATCATTGGCGAGCCTACCTCCTTGAGACTTGCGACAGGTGAAAAAGGGGCGATATGGCTTAAACTGAAATTCAGAGGCAAATCAGCGCACGGTTCGCAACCGCAAAACGGAATCAACGCAGTTACAAGGCTTTTCAGTGCCTACACTGAGCTTTCTCAGGTTCTCGGGAAAATAGAAGGGCTTACTGAGAGCCTGAACATCATTCGAGGTGGATCGAAAGAAAATACCGTTCCCGATGAGGCCGAATGTGTTATCGACATTCGTTTTGCAGAGAACACAGATTCTGCAGAAATCATCGCTCTGGTAGATTCCGTTCTATGCAAATACAATCAATCAGAGAAAATCATATTGCTCAGCAGGGAGTCTTTCTCCTCTTCCGGCAATCTCACCGAATCTGTTAAAGAAGTGCTTAAAGAGAAGGCT
The DNA here is from genome assembly GCF_003664935.1 of Mesotoga sp. H07pep.5.4. NCBI lineage: Bacteria > Thermotogati > Thermotogota > Thermotogae > Kosmotogales > Kosmotogaceae > Mesotoga > Mesotoga sp. H07pep.5.4. Next base: position 126,007 of record NZ_JFHM01000031.1, on the reverse strand, counting down.
ATGAACGCAGAAGAGCTCACGATGACCTATTTTACTGATGGCGCCTTTACTGCATCGCAAGGGATTGAGACGGTAGTACTAGGTCCCGGAAGTCCCTCAATGGCACACAGGTCGAACGAATATGTGGAACTTGAAGAAGTTCATGTGGCCCGTAGGCTGTATTCAAAAATAGCAAGGAACTACTTTGAAAGGACTAGATAATTATGGGTAAACCCGTAGCATATGAAAACCTCAGGAAGCTCTGCGAAGAGATTCTTCTTTCCGAGAATTTCGGCATAGAGGCCGCTCATGAAATAGTGGACGTTTTGTTGGAAGCTGATTTGCGTGGCATTCCTTCACACGGTGTCGCAAGACTTGGTAGATACATTAAGGAAAGAGATAGCGGAAATATTCTGCTAGATTCCGAGCCATCGATAGTACATGATACTCCGGTTTCGGCCACAGTTGACGGTAATGGCGGTCCAGGACAATGTGTTTCCAACTACGCGATGGATCTTGCAATAAGAAAAGCGAAAGAATCGATGATTGGTCTTGTTTCAGTTAGAAACTCGAATCACTATGGCATCTCAGCCTATTATTCCGAAAAAGCGCTTTCAGAAAAGATGATAGGAATAGCAATGACCAACAGCTACCCTCTCGTCGTTCCGACTTTCGGGAAGGAGGCCGTTCTTGGCACAAATCCCTTTTCAGTAGCAATTCCTGGGCTGAAAAAGAATCTTATACTGGATATGGCTACTAGCGTTGTGACCAGGGGAAAATTAGAGGTTTACGATAGGGTGGAAAGAGATATTCCAAATGGCTGGGCAGTGGATGAAACAGGTAGAAACACAACCTCTCCCAGAAGGGTTTTGAACAACTTCAACAGTCGAAACCCCGGAGGTATTCTTCCTTTGGGAGGATCCGAAGAGGATTTTGGTGGTCACAAGGGCTATGGTATGGCCCTTCTCGTCGATCTCTTGTCTGCCGGTCTCTCTTTGGGTAGATGGAGTGCCGAAACTTATTCCGGCTCTCAAGCAGGTGTCTCTCACTTCTTCGGATGCTTCAGCCTGGAGCTCTTCGGTGATCGATCTTCCCTTATAGAACATCTCGAACACATAGTGGATGGGGTCGTTTCAAGCAAGAAGGCCGACGGTCATAACAAAATCTACTACCACGGAGAGAAAGAGGCTATGGCAAGAGAGAGAGCTGTGACTTCGGGCATAGATTTAGACCAGAAGACAAAAGACTCACTTGTCTCACTTGCGAAAAAACACTCTCTATCTATTCCCGTTGAGTTACTGGACTAGAACGAAATTTCAGAGCTGCTTAAATTCTAGAACACCAATACGAATACTAGCAAGGGTCTGAACGGAAGACGCTTGGTGAGACTGTAAGCGGAGATTATTCCGGCGAAATCGGCTATCAGGTCTCCGTACTCCGCCGTACCTTTCCCGGAAAACCAATCCCAGATTTCCTTTCCCACCCCGAGAGAGGCGGAGAAAACAAAACCGCCTATGTCACCCAAGAAGTAACTTGAAAGGCCATAGGCGGAATAACTTACAGAATAATGAATAAATTTGTCGTAACCCGTTACCGCTAAAGAAACGATAGAAAAAAGTAGAACAAAGACGACCAAAATAAACTCTCTCAAATAAGTATCTTTAGCCCCTGATCAGAACTCGTATAGCACTCCAAGTCCTACTGAGAAGAACTCGGGAAGTGGCCAGTAATCTCCACCCGGGAAATCACCTTCCTGTCGGGTCTGGTAATCCTTCACTCTATAGCCCCTTGCAAATCCGTTTAGGATGACCTTATCCGAAATCGGTGTCATAACCTGGAATCCGCCACCGATTGCAAGATGCGGCGCTCCGAGATCGAGAATTCCGATCTCCCAACTCTGTTCTCCGAAGTTGGAATCCTGGACGGAACCCACACTTACAAGCAACCTCGCCTTGAGATTGAGTGTCTCGAAGATCTGGAAATAAATGTCGGCGTTGAAAAGCCCTATCTTATTGCTTGGATACCTGATTGCAGCCTGAGCACTCAGCATGGCCCCAATCTTATCAGTAAACGGAAGCTGAAGAGAGAGATCAAAGGCACCGGCACCCCATCTCTCGGGCTGATAAACTGGATTAGTTGCATTAATCCCAAAAGCACCACCTATAAGCGCTTTAGGCGTAGAGAAACCCAGTGAGACCGCAAAAAGGAGCAAAGCTACTAAAGCGACTTTCTTCATAAATACACCTCCCCTTAATTATTGCAAAGCTATTGGCGTTATTCGCAGTATAAGACAGATTGATTATACCACAACACTACTGAGGTTCAAAGCCATTATTACTGCTCTATTCGGAAGAAAAAAGACGTACAGAGACGTTCATCCATCACAGATCTGCCTGCTGCCTCATTCTTCTCTCGACATCTCTCTTTGCTATATCTTCTCTCTTATCGAATAGCCTCTTTCCCTTTGCAAGACAGATTTCGACCTTTGCCTTCCCTTTATCATTGAAGTATATTTTCAAAGGGATAATGGTAAGTCCCTTTTCCTTTGTCTTTTGGTCCAGCCTAAGAATTTCCTTTCTGTGCATCAGTAACCTTCTCTTTCTGCGCGGTTCATGATTCCAGACATTGCCGTGAGTGTATTGACTAATATTGCAGTCAACCAGAAATATCTCGCCGCTTTCGATCTTGCAGTACGCATCAATGAGAGATGCTCCACCTAGACGCAGCGATTTCACTTCGGTTCCTACGAGCTCAATTCCCGCCTCATACGAATCCATAAGGTGATACTGGAAACGCGCCTTCTTATTAGTAACAACCGTCTTCATAAGTACCCCTCCGTTCTTGCTGAACGGAATTTATTTTAGCATGAGGGCCCGACAATTTTAAAAAAGGGATCTTCAGAAGATCCCTTTATATGGTCCACTCTGTTTTTCAAGAGAAAACCATGCCCAAGAGATTCTAACCTCTTTTCTCGTTTCAAATTGAAAGACTTCAAGTCAATTGTGAAAACAGTTGTCACACTGGAAGTCAGACCTTGTCAACCAGGAGGATCGCCGGTCTTCTCACCGTCGAGCCGTCGAATTCGTACTTCAGTTCTGGCCAGGAACTGGTCTGGGGGAACGAAATATTGCTGTCTCCAAAATCTCCAATCAATACCGTGTCTTCGGACTTAGTTCCCCTTATTGTGGGATTCCATGCGACGGCATTTCCCCTCTTGAGAATAAAATCGCTCTTGAGATTGCCATGCACTTCTCTCGGCAGATAGCCAGCTACTCCACCCTGATGATGAAGCTTCCATTCCCCTCCCCTGCCAACGTGTTCGTAGGCCTCCACAAGCTTCTCAAAGACATTGGAAAGCCTCTCTCCCGGCTTTGAGGAATCGATTGCAACAGCATCCACAAAACAGTTCCGCTCGTGCTGAAGGCTGATCTCCTCCACAGGCTCGAACATGAACGATCTGCTGGACGAAACAATTAGCCCGCGCCTTCTGGCACAGATGCTTACAAATCCTCTCCTATCAAGTTTGACGTTTCGAGATAGGTTGTGCCTGTAACTTAGAGAACTGTCCTCGGAAAAGACAAGTGTCAGTATTGGTTCGATATCTCTCTTTGACATGGCTTCATAGAATAGACCTTGAACTTCGAGCTCGGTCATATGCCTCTTCAAACCCGGAATAATTGAAGAAAAGATATCATCACAATCTCTTCCGAGAGCTCTGTAGGTTTCTATCTCATAAACACTAAGGACTGTGCGCATTTCTGTTAGGTCAACGTATTCGCTGTCATACCTTCCGGTATCGGAGAGAAGCTTTCCTTTTAGCAGGTTGTCGATTAACCTCTTTTCACCATAAGTCTCAAACCAGTTGTACTCAAGAAATCCAAACTCACCCAGAAGCTCCTCGTGAAATTCGACTTCCTGTATCCTTTGCTTTTCAATATTGTTCGTGATAATGTAAACCCTGTCAAGTGTTACCAGAACCGATGCCTCGCCTTCCGTAGAATTTAGAGTAATATGACTCCTGGCTCCAAAAGTTACCCAAGAAAAATTGCAGCACTTGCTTATCAGAAAAGCACCGGCTCCTCTGGAAGATATCTCTTCCCTAAGACCATCAATTCTCCTTCTGAACTCTTCTATCAGCATTGAAACCTCCCTCCCGAACTCAGACTGCAACAGAGATCATTTCCAGTCTCTCAGCCTCTCAGGTTCTATTACTCTTGTTTGAGTTCCCCTGCGTGGTCTCTCCATGTACTCCTCAACTCTTTCCTTCCATTGCTTGTAATGATCTGTCCTCTTGTGATTTGCAGCTGCTTCCTCGGATTCATAGGCTTCATAGAGAAAAAAATGGGATGGATCTGCTTTATCCTGAAGGAAGTCGAATCTCAAATTACCCGGTTCACTTACAGACTTCTTGTGATTTTCACGAGTGGCTTCTATGAATTAATCTACAAACTCGCTCCTGACTTGAATATCAACTACTGTAACTATCATCAGTACTCCCCTCCGATCAGCTTCGAAGATATCTCGTTGTGTCTCTTTATCAAACCTGGAAGTTCACTATCGATTACCCTCCCGTTCTGGACACGGATCTTCCCGTTTACCATGACCATGTCACTTTTGTGCGGATCACAGAGAACGAGAGATGCAACAGGATCGGAGAGTCCCCCTGCCATAGACAGAGTATCAAGTCTAAAGGCAGCAAGGTCCGCCGATTTTCCAACCTCGACCGATCCTATGAAATCATCCATTCTCAATACCCGGGCCCCTCCAAGAGTCGCAAATTCAAGAACATCTCTGGGAGTGAGAGCATCGGCACCTTTCAAAACCCTTTGAAGCATCAGAGCATTTCTAATTTCGAGAAGCATGTTTCCCGTGTCGTTCGAGGAGCTGCCGTCGACGGCAAGACTTATTCTCATTCCAGCTTCCTTCATCTCTTTCACACGGGCAATTCCCGACCCGAGTCTCATATTGGATGAAGGACAGTGTGCCACTCCACAGTCGTTTTCAGAGAGTTTTCTAATGTCCTCATCGCTAAGCCATACTAGATGTGCGAACCAGCTGCGCCTGTTCAACCAGCCAACCTTATCCATGAATTCGACAGGTCTCAGCCCCTTTTTCTGTATGCAGAAGTCGTCTTCATCGCGAGTCTCCGCCAGATGCGTATGAAGAAGAACATCAAATTTCTCGGCCAGCTCTGCAGTTCTGATCATTGATTCCTCTGTAACTGAGAAAGGAGAACAGGGAGCCAGCGCTATCCGGAGCATAGCGTTTTTTCCTCTGTCGTGATACTTCTCTATAAGCCTAACTGAATCTTCAATTATCTCTCTTTCGCTCTGGACGACCGAGTCAGGGGGAAGCCCTCCATCTTTCTTTGAGAGAGACATCGAGCCTCTCGTGGGGTGAAACCTTACCCCAGTACTGCGCGCCGCCTCTATTTCGCTGTCGATGAACTCACTTCTTCCTTTCGGGTGAAGGTACAACATGTCGGTTGTTGTTGTAACCCCAGACATCATCAGTTCGTAAATTGCCACTTTGCTGCTCACGTATATCGCTTCATTATCGAGGTTCTTCCACCGCTCATAAAGGAAGACAAGCCAGTCAAACAATTTCGCCGATGCGACTTCCTTCACACTACGAAAGAGTGACTGATAAAAGTGATGATGAGTGTTGACGAAGCCCGGCAGAATGATTCTGCCGGAAAGGTCTATCTCTATATCCCCAGGAGAAGGGGTCCCAGTTCCCACATCTGTTATAACACCGTCCTGGACAACAACAAATGCATCTTCAAGTTCGTCTCTTTTTTCGTTCATGGTCACGAGATAGTCGATGTTTTTCAGTATTGTCTTCAAAGAACGCACCTCCGATTTACTGTGTCTCTAATTCATTCAGCGGGTTCGAGCCTTATAACTTTCTGTGCCATCTCAGAAAAGACATCGTCATGAGTAACTATTATAGATTGATCCAGCTCCCCGAATAATTCTCTTAGAGAGTGGGCAAGAAGCTCTTTCCTCTCTTTGTCAAGATTCGAAGTCGGCTCGTCGAAAACGGCAAATCTTGCTCCGCTCAGGATGCCAGTCATAGCTGCCCGCAAACAGAGTGAGACGAGAACCTGTTCACCCCCCGAGAGATTTGAAAAACTTCTTATGCTCCCACCTTCATATTCAGGTGCTTTGACAGATACCTCGTAGTCTTCGTTCCATCTTATTGTCTCTTCCATACCGGATATTCTCATGTAGTCCAAAGTAGCCTTCCTTTCGATCGCATCGCGAAAGCCGGCTGTGATTCTCTCTCCCGTAAGGTTGAGATTCTCCCTTATCTTTTCCGCAAGTTTGACCTTTTTGCCTATCTTCTCTATCGTTTTCTGCCTTGTTTTCTTCTGTTTTTCGATGTCGGCAAGGTTTTTAAGATCGGTTTTTGCCGACAGGAGATCTCGACCGATGGATACTGTCTCATCTCGTTTCAGATTGTATTTCTCTTCCACAGCCTTCTCTTCAATTCTAAGCTGCTCGAATCGTTCTGAATCGAAGGCCCTCTGGAGGGAGCTATACTCTTTTCTGATCTTAGAAATCGAAAGAGAAGTATTTCTGCACTTTTCAAGCGAGCTTTGACAAAGCGACGCGTACTCTTCAAGATAGCCTGCTAGGGTCGCAAACCTGTTGTAGTTCTCATAACCAGCCTTGTTCAAGGCCATTGTTCTTCTCGTTTCTTCGATTCGTGTGTTGAATTCCGGAAGTTTGTCGAGTTCCTTTGCATATTCTTCTAATGAGCTTCTCAAATTAGCTGTTTCCGTCCTTAGGGAGGCAATGGCTTTTTCGGTTTCCTTCTTCTCTTCATCCAGTATATTCCTGCCGATAATCAGTTCCTCGATCTGAGAGTCGATTCTCTTTATCTGATCGGCAAGCGAAGAGACCTGCTTATTTTGAAGTTCGAGTTCTGTCGAAGCTTCACGAATCTCCCTCTCGATTTCTTCACTCATTTGTTCGACTTCGGCAGGGACACCCGAAATCGATGAAAGCTCTAGAATGAGTTTTTTATGAGTTTTCATCAGTTTGCTCTTCTCTTCTTCAATCCTCGACTTCTCACTCTCTTTTTTCGCTCTTTCTTCAATCGCTTTTAGGGTCAGAGTCTTTTCCCCCAGGAGCTCGTTCAGCCTAGACGGAGTATCCTCAACTTTTTTTATCTCTTTCAAAAGCTCTCTTTCGCCTTCTTCAAGTCCTTTAATTAACTCCGCTATGTATCCTCCATAGTCTTCTCTGTTTTCGATGTTACGGCACCTCTCGTTCAACAACGGGCAGATACCTTTGGCAAGGGAACCCTCATACTCCTTCAGTGCCTTTTTTTGCGCAGATTTTGTCGTTTTTGCCTCGTTCAGCTTTTCCAGGATCCTGACTTCCTGATTTGTTTTCTCTATCTCTTCATCTATCTTCTGCAGAGTTAGGTTTAGCTCCTCAACGCTCTCCAAATTTTGGACGCTTGCCCATAAATCCTCAAGCGCATTGATGCGTCTCTCATTTTCTCTATATTGTTCATAGATCACTTTGAAAGCTTTCTTCTTCGAAACGCTGAGTTCGTAAGCCATTCTCTTCTTTCCCGACTCTAGCTCGGCGGCTTCTTTCTCTCCAATTAGCCCACTGCGTTCCATCTTCTGCGCTTCAAAACGCTCATCAATCTCTCTGAGTCTGTTGTTTTTGTTCGAAAGCGACTCCGTCAATCGGGTGATCTCGATCTCAAATTCTGAGATCTTCCTGCCGATTCTCGAAGATTCTTCAGCCAGACCTTCCAATCTCCTCTTTTCAGTATTGAGGATGTTCTCCTCCTTAAGAAGCTTTTCATACAGATCATGGGCCTCCCTTGATTCGTCGACGATTTCCTTCGCCCTCTTGGCTCTCTCTCTTTGTTTCAGATTGTTCTTTAGATTGCCCGAAGCGTCTTTCAGAGAGACAAGTTCTCTTTCAAGGCTGCTTTTTCGAGAGGCAAGTTCTCTGGAGACTTCTTCAAGACCGGTTTTCTCGCTTCTAATCTTTGTAAGAGTATCTCTTAGCGTATCCAATTCCTTCTTTGTAAGCGAAAGGTCCTTCAAGAGCTGTGCCATCCGTTCCTTGACTTCTTCTTTTCTTTCCAGTTGACTGTCAAGGATGGCAATCTCTCTTCGGAGAAACTCGTCTTCGTTTCTTAAATCGCTCACGTAGCTTCTCATGAAGTCCGTCGATATTTTTCTGTAGAGATCAACCTGGAAGACCCTGTTGAAGTAGTCCCTTCTGACTGCGGGGCTGCCGAGAAACTGGTCGGCTATCTTGTTCTGGAAAGCCACTATAACATTTTCGAAGGTCCTCGAAATGTCACCCTGAAGACCGCAGATGGTCCTTATCTTCTCTATGACGTTTTCCCTTCCTCGAGCTACCAGGAGCTCTCCCTGATAAAGCTCGTGGTTTGATGCATTACCAAAAACCTTTTCAACAACATATTCGAGTCCATCATCTGCAAGAAAGGCTACCTTGATCCTTGCCCTTCTTTCATTCCATCTAACGGCGTCCTCCTGCCTGTCGCGCAAACCTCCTCCGAAAAGCGCGAGTCCTATCGCTTCTATGATAGATGACTTACCGGAACCGTTTCTTCCAAGAATCAGGTTTATTCCCTTTTCGAAGGTCCCTGAATACCTGGAATGACTTCGGAAGTTCTCGAGATCGATCGAAGTTATTCTCAAGGCACATCACCGATAATTCTTTCCAGGAAGGAATCTACAGAGTCTTTGAAGAGATCGTATCTCCCTTCTTCTTGAAAGTGTTTCATTTTATCGATCGCGGCTACCAGTTCCTCTCCCTTAGCCCCAATCTCCTTCCACTCCTTTGAACTCATTATCACTTCTCTTTCGATGTCTCTCGCACTCATTGATCTGTAATCATCCAGAGTGATTTCACGATCAGTTCTCCTGACTTTCACGAATGCTTTAAGGGCGCCGCAAGACTCTATCTCTCTTTCAAGGCTCCCCTGATCAACATTGAAATCGCCGCGTCCCGAAACAGTCACCAAAACTATCGCACCTTGATGAATTTCATGGTTTTCTATGAAATCTGAAAGTCTTTCGTTTTCGTCCACTTGAACCGAGAACTCCTGCCTTTCCCTCCGATGTGAGTCGTGGAAATCGGCCGACTCTTTCTCCGTATCGAAAACGTAGAAGCCTTTTCTATCGTTTTCCCAGACATCCCAGTATTCAAGAGATCCGGGGACAAAGAAGAAGGGATCATCCGCAGGAAAAGCGAGCTGCGAATGAAGATGCCCTCCCCCTGCATAGATCACTTTCGATCGAAGGATATTCAGTGCTTCGGGCGTAACTAGCCCTGGAATAAAGCTATCGTTACCGGGCGCAGTGTGGACAAGCACTATGTTGTTTCTTCCACTCAAGATACTCGCGACTTTCGAAATCATTTCCTCTGCCAAAAAGCCCGGGTACCCAAGACCATAGACTTTGAACCCGCTGATCTCAACGTAGGGAAAGAGTATATCGTTATCCCCTTGAACTGGAGAAAGCAGTTCAAGGTACGCCGTTTCGTGAAGAAATCTGAGCCAGGATTCGTTAACGTTGAAGCTCTTGTCATGGTTTCCCTCTATCGCCAGAACCCTTATTTCACTCTCTTTAAGCCGGGAGAGAATATTTTGTGTCCGTGCAAGGGTATCTGGATTTATTTCTCTCTTGTCAAATAGATCACCGGTAATGAAAAAAGCATCGATGTTGTGAGCTACTGCCCAATCAACCACAAATTCAAAGGCATCGAAGTAGTCTTCGTATCTTGTATAAGAATAGGGGCTGTTGGGCGAGCCGATGGGTCTTCTCCCCAGATGAATGTCTGAACAGTGAAGGAATCTCAAATCAGCGAGCTCACTTTCTGAATTCCAGCTTTGATGTCTCGCTGCCGGCATCTCTGAAAAGCTTCAGTGTTCCGGTCGTGATTGCGAAGAGCTCAGTCGTGTTGCATACTGTCCCACCGAATAGGTGACCTCCAACTGTACTTCTTGAGGGACCGGAAAGCGTTACATGAAGATGTGGAAAGGGTTTACCTCCCTTGAGAGAGACATTACCCGATATGTGGAGAAGTTCATGAGGAACTGTGACAAGTTCCTTCTCGTATTGTTTAGAAACCGAGTTGAACCAACCGATCGTGAAGTCTCTCAACATACCGATTCCGCTAACGACTATAAGCGAATGGAGCCCATTATCGGAAAGCGTCCGAACGAATGTGTCTATGAAGTCCTCACCATCTTCGAATCGAAAGAGCAGTACACTCTCATCTCTTCCAAAAATCATCGAATCACCACCTATATTACGATTTTACTACATCTTTTTCATCTTACCGAACTCACAATCGATGAACCGCACATGGACTTCCCTCGGAGGTTTAAAAATGTCTCTCCTTCGTCACTCCCGATGATAGAATTGAAAAGTATTGTTTTCGCCTGGAGGTCCAATTATGTCTGGTCAGTTGCTTTTCTTCATCGTTCTCTTTTTCTGGGTTGGATTCGATATCTATCTCTTCTTCCTTCACAACAGGAAGATCAGCGAGAGACTCCAGGAGAAGCGATCGAAATACATCATGCTTGCCTTTGTTCTTTCGGGCATGTTCGGTGCGATTGCAGTCGATGGCCGTTCGAAGGAGGTCTTTCTCATGACTTTCCTTCCTCATAGATGGATAGGAGTGGGAATGATGATCTTCGCCGTCGTTATCCGTTTCTTCGTAGTGAGACAACTGGGCCCCGCCTTCGCAATTGATGTGGGCGCGCTTCCAGATCAGAAACTGAGAACCGACAGGTTCTACAAGGTCATTCGTCATCCGGCCTATGCAGCCGAGATCGTAGGTTTTCTGGGGCTTTCTCTGGTCTTCAACTATCCGTTGAGTTCAATCCTTGCTTTTGTCCTTCCAACAACCGGAATTCTTTACAGAATCTCTGTAGAGGAGAGGAATCTGAAAGTTATATTTGGAGAAGAATACAGAGAGTACTGCAAAAAGACCTGGCGTTTGATTCCCTATCTGTTCTGAACCAATCGGGAGGTGAAAGAATTGAAGTCTTACAGAAAGGAGCTTTTCTTCAACACAAAGATGAGACGAGAGATAATCAATATCACAGACGATGTGGAAGGCGCGCTTTTGGAAAGCGGGATCCGAGAGGGACTTGTGCTGGTAAATGCGATGCATATTACGGCAAGCGTGTTTATAAACGACAATGAGTCGGGACTCCATCAGGATTTCGAAAGGTGGCTCGAAAGACTCGCCCCGGAAAAACCATATTCTCAGTACGAGCACAACGGATTCGAGGATAATGCAGATGCTCATCTGAAGAGAACGGTAATGGGTAGAGAAGTTGTCATAGCAGTAACTGAAGGAAAGCTTGACTTTGGACCATGGGAGCAGGTTTTCTACTACGAACTTGATGGCAAAAGGCGAAAGAGAGTTCTGATAAAAATAATCGGTGAATAAGAGCTCAGGTTCAACGGTTTTTGGAGGCATTATCAGATAAACCGGCTTAAACATCTCCAGAGAGCTTCAAGTTCTTCTGTTTGGCTTTGCGAGTCTCCAACATGGATGTTATGTTAGTAATAACATTATTATGGAGGTGCTATCGATGAGCATCGGAGAGGCATCACTAGATTCTCGTTCTTTTAAGTTTTCGAACGAGGGTTCGGTAGATGTTACATCTTTTGCAAAGCAAGTGGGGATAAAGCTGCCCGTCGTGATTTCCAAGAACGTTTGGAATGAAATGGTGAAAACTGACGAAAACGCAAGAATGTATGGCCAGAACGAAGAGAAACGTCTGGAAAGTCTTCTTTCAACATTGAGGATGGAGTTGCTGAAGGGAAAAGCCAAGGATCTCTCATTCACTTTCTTTATATGCAAGGATCCGAAGACAACCAGTTGCAGGCTTTTGAAAGCCTGTTATAAGGATAAGGATAATGGGGAGCGCTACTTGAAGATTTGTACCTATGACGAGGCCAGTTGATTCAAGATAGATAATGAGCTATATTTTACATTAGCGACTTGCTTTGGAAAGAGTCATTAGGCTATAATGAGCTAAACAATTCACGAGGTTTGAATTATGAAGATGAATGTCAACAGAGGAAAAAACAGAATAGCTATGATGATGTACGGCAACGCCCTTGTTTCTCCGGGTGCTTAGCTGTACCTGAGAAAATAGAAGCGGGGCGTCTCAAGAGAGACGCCCTTTTTTTATATTCAGGAGGGATTTGAATGAAGAGACTGTTTGTGTTACTGGTTCTACTGGGAGTGGTGTTTGCGTTCGGTACGACGAAGATCAGGATAGGTGCTTCACCCGTCCCCCACGCGGAGATCCTTGAGGCTATAAAAGCCGACCTCGCTGAAAAAGGGTTCGATCTCGAGATAGTTGTGTTCAACGACTACGTGCTTCCGAACATTGCCCTTTCAACCGGCGAGCTTGATGCCAATTATTTCCAGCATCTTCCTTACCTTGTGTCCTTCGCTTCTCAGAGGGGAATAAAGGGACTGGTTTCTGCTAAGGCTATTCACGTCGAACCGATGGGGTTCTTCTTGAAGAAACCTCTTTCGGAGCTGGCTCCGGGCGACAAGATCGCCCTTCCAAATGATCCAACTAATGAAGGCCGCGCACTTATTCTTCTCCACAACAACGGACTTATACAGCTCAAAGATCCTACGAAACTGGAGTCGACAGTTCTAGACATAAAAGAGAATCCAAAGCAGCTAACTTTCGTAGAGATCGAGGCTGGATTCATTCCCAGAGTCTACACAGACGACAAAACGGTTGTCGGAGCCGTTATCAACACGAACTACGCCCTTACTATCAACCTCAACGCAATTACGGACGCGGAATTCATTGAAGGAGCCGAATCTCCTTATGCAAACATAATAGCCATTCGTGAAGTCGACAAAGACGAAGCGTGGCTGAAGGCACTAATTGACGCCCTGACAACGGAAAAGGTCAGAGTCTTCATTAATGAAAAGTACGATGGTGCCGTAGTACCGGTCTTTTGAGGCGCAGTGTTTTGATTCTAAGGGTCGAAAAGCTAAATCTATCTTTTGAAGACAAATCGGGAAAGAGAAAGATCCTCGATGATGTGAGTTTGTCGGTCGAAGAGGGAGAAATTGTGGGAATCGTAGGGTTGTCCGGAGCAGGGAAAACTTCTCTGCTCCGAACCCTCAACCTCCTGCAGCCTGTCGATAGCGGATCGATATTCTTCGACGGTCTTGACATCGTTGGACTGAAAGAGAGCGAAGTGCGAAATGTAAGAAAGAAGATTGGCGTAGTCTTTCAGAGCTTCAATCTGTATCGGTACAGGACTTTATATCAGAACATCGCCTTTCCTCTGAAGATTCAAGGTGTCTCAAAGAAAGAGGTAGAAGAGAGAGTAATGAATATAGCTACAGAGCTTGGCCTGGAACACAGGCTGAGAGCCTATCCTTCGCAGTTATCTGGGGGTGAACAGCAGAGAGCCGCAATCGCTCGCGCTCTCGTTATGGATCCAAAGATGATTCTTCTCGATGAGCCCACTTCGGCTCTCGATCCAAAGACGACTTGCAGACTGCTCGATCTCGTCGTAAGTCTCAATGAGAAACACGGCATCACTTTCGTCGTTGTTACTCATGATATGGATGTTATCAAAAGAACCTGCGACAGAGTTGCATACCTGCAGAATGGAAAGCTGGACTTCTTCGGACCAACCCATGAGTTCTTCGTCAAGATAGAAAACAATGAAGTGAGTGACTTCGGTAAGCCCCTGGAACTAGAGAAAGGTTTACTTTCGGCTAACAAGAAGATCCTTAGAGTTCTTTTCTGGGGTACACGGACCCACGAACCCGTTCTCTGGAAAATCGCAAAAGAGAACGATGTGATGATAAATATCCTCTATGGAAAGATAGAAGAATTCAAGAACGGTCCCTTTGGAACTCTAATTATCGGTGTCGAGGGCGAGAAACAGGATCTCTTCGTCGAAAAGCTAAGGGAATCCGTATTCTTCCTTGAGGAGGTATGCTGATGCTATCTCAGATTTTTGACGCAACTCTTGAAACTCTTTACATGCTACTTCTCTCGGGATTTCTCGCTACTTTTCTTGGCATTCCCCTCGGGGTGGGATTGTACCTGTGTTCGAGATCTCGCGGGCTTAAAGGGCTTTACGCTTTGTTAGATCTCTTGGTGAACATTTTTAGATCGATTCCGTTCATTATTCTTGTTCTGCTTTTGATTCCCGTTACTAAACGAGTCATGGGCACGATAATCGGGCCCAACGCAGCAATATTCAATTTGACGATTGCGGCTATCCCATTCATGGCAAGGCTTTCCGAGAATTCCTTCAACGGCGTTCCTTCTGGAATCATCGATTCATCAAACTCGATGGGACTGAATAGATGGCAGATGGTCACAAGGGTTTTGATTCCGGAAACGCTGCCCGATCAAATTGGAAACGTAACCGTACTACTGATCAATCTCGTCACCTACACGGCAATAGCGGGGGCCGTAGGCGCTGGTGGGCTGGGTCAGCTGGCAATCAACTATGGTTACTACAGGTTTCAATGGGACGTAGTTCTTTATGCCGTTATCGTTCTCGTGGCAATCAGCCAGCTTCTTCAGTTCACTGGAGGCAAGCTGGCAAAAAGATTACGAAAATAACTCCGGTTCACATGTTTCAGAAGATTTCTAGATTAGAACTGCACCTTTCGTGCTCAGGCCAGGATGTTGTAAACTGGTATCGGGCGAAGAAACTGCACAAAAACAGGAGTCTACTGAAAAGAGTGTACAACAATGAAGGGACTGCCGATCGACATCGATACGCAAGTTAATTTGATGGAGATAGACCGTCGTGAGTACGATGTTAGCGTATCACGATACAGGTACCGGAAAGGCAGTCTTCTATGAAGGAGACTTTTTCCCTGACAAGTTGGCAAACTGTGAAGCTGAAAGAGAAGAGATAATTGAAGACCTCTTGAAGTACGCGTGGATGCGAATCGAAGACCTTTATGTTTAATTACGACTAGTTTTGCGGCGATAAATCGGAGAGATTTGAGGCTATACAGTGGATAACTTCAAGAGAAAAATACAAACTCATCGAAGGATTCGTTTTCACTAGAGTAGAGGACAGCATCCGGGATGAAGCCAGTTACGAGATTTCCGGAGGAGATTTATTTTCGAAATTCCGCATATCTCTCGAACATCACAGCGATCACAAAAACGCTTGGCTTAAATTCCAGAGCGAAATCTTGAGAAGGATTGCATTTGAGTGGCTAAATTGCTTTGGAATAGATCCGACTGATCGTTCTGGACTGCAACCGCGGTTAGCCGTTATCTATATCGTAAAGAGACTTGATATGAACGGAAGACTTGACCGAGTGTTACTCATTCGATTTACAGGAGGGACAGAGCGTGAAAAACGGTGGAATGTCGCTGGAAAAGGGTAGTTCAAAACAGCTGACTATTAGAAGCCTTGTAATCGGAGGATTTGGTTCGGTAGTAATCACGACCAGTTCCATGTATGTCGCCTTGAGGATGGGTGCTCTTCCCTGGCCAACGATATTCGTTGCAGTAATGTCCCTCGCAATATTGAAGGCGCTTGGAAGAACCAATCTGAACGAGATAAACGTTACGCACACCGCAATGTCGTCGGGAGCAATGGTAGCTGGTGGTCTGGCTTTTACGATTCCCGGAATCTGGATCCTTGAGGAGACGTCGACAGTGGGGTTTCTTTCGTTGTTGATCGTCACCTTATCCGGCACTGTTTTGGGTGTCGTATTCACTTCGCTTATCCGACAGCATTTCGTGGAGAAAGAGAAGCTGCCTTTTCCCATGGGTGTGGCATCATATGAAACGGTCGTTGCCGGTGACGAGGGAGGAAGGAAAGCAAGGTATCTCTTCTCCACAATGGGAATTACTGCAGTCTTCGTCGCTATAAGAGACGGGTTGGGCTGGATCCCGGCTGCCTGGTCTTCTGCATGGCTCTATTCGAAAAACATCTTCTTCGGCACGTGGATCTCGCCCATGGCAGTTGGAATTGGTTATATAATCGGTCCCCTATTTACCGGTGTTTGGTTTCTCGGAGCGGTTCTTAGCTACTTCTTCGTTATCCCCGTAGGAGTCGCACTTGGCTGGTTTGAAGATGTCGCTAGTGCCGCTGCGTTCAAAGACAGCCTAGGAATAGGGCTAATGGTTGGAACTGGACTGGGAATTCTTATAAAGGGAATCCTCCCTCGAGCAAAGGAGATATATGGGAGATCGCAGAAGCGTGAAAAGGGAAGGTTAGGAAGGAAACTTATACTCGCTCCTATCTTTTTTGCCGTGGTTGCCGTATTTCTGACAACATTGACGGAAATGACGCTAATTCCATCTCTCCTTACGATTGTTGGAGTTTGGCTTACAACGGCAATGGCCGCTTCGATTACCGGGCAGTCTGGTATCAATCCGATGGAGGTCTTCGGAATAATAATTCTCTTAGGGGTAAAGGTAGTGTCAGATATCGGCACCATTGAGGCCTTCCTCGTCGCCGGAGTTGTCGCAGTGGCTTGCGGACTCGCGGGAGATGTACTCAACGATTTCAAGTCCGGCTACCTCTTGAAAACTGATCCCAAAGCTCAGATCATAGCCGAGACGGTCGGTGGAATAATCGGTGCAGTTGTGTCGGTTATTGTCCTGTTTATTATGTTCAGGGCCTATGGTACAATGGGTCCAGGAACGGAGCTTCCAGCACCACAAGCGTATGCCGTTTCTACAATGGTCGGTGGTCTTCCCAATACTCCGGCTTTCTTCTTCGGTCTTATGATTGGAATACTGATTTATCTGATTGGACTCCCCGGGATGACCCTGGGAATAGGAATGTATCTTCCCATGGAGATATCGTCTGCCGCTTTTCTGGGAGGCATGATAAGTCTTATCTCCGTAAAGCTCAATCCGAAGTCGAAAGAGAACGGTCTGGTCATATCGTCTGGTCTTCTTGGAGGAGAAGGGATTACAGGGGTGGTTCTTGCGATTATCAGAGTGCTTACAGGAAGTTGACATTTTCGTCGATATGTTTGAGGAGTTGTTTTGAAGAGTTCTCATGTTTTACTCACAGTCCCTTACAGCCGAGCCAACATTTCTTTGAAGTGGTTGCTGCTCGGCGCAATGATCGGGGTGTTCGGTTTTTTTCTGGTTGGTCAGTCAAGACAAAGGATAGAGTCCCCGTATTACGCGGATCAGGTTGCCGCGGCTCGCCTAATGGCTTCATCAATAGAAGAACTTTCCAGATTTCGTGAATCACTTGGTATAGAAATCGATCCCTCAGTCGACCCTAACTTGACAGGCCTTATAGGTCCTGAATTCACCGAAATTACAACTACTCTCGGCAATCTTCAGGCTAAGAGAACTTCAACGAACCCGGATTTTGCGGCCCTTATGGTTAAGTTCTTCAAACAACTGAATCTTGAGAAAGGTGATCCGGTAGCTATCGGTGCAAGCGGCTCCTTTCCGTCTCTTCTACTTGCGACGCTTTGCGCCTGTGAGACATTGGAGCTCCAACCGTTTGTGATTTACTCGATAGGTGCCTCTGAACACGGTGCAACTCACCCGGAGTTCACATTCGTCCATATGCTGAATCGCCTCGTAGAAGTCGGCCTGCTCAGAGATAGTCTCATTGCCGTTTCACTTGGAGGCAACTACGATACAGCAAGCGGGATGTTTTTTCCGGGCGCGCGCGAACTAATGACCAATATCGCTCTGTCTTCCGGCAAGACTTTCATCTACGAAGAATCTCTTCAAGAAAGCATAGACAAACGTCTGGAGATCTATATCCAGGAGGCCGATGGGCTTCCTTCTGTTTTCGTAAACGTGGGCGGTGCAGCGCCGAATTTCGGCAATTCACTTATTGCGACAAGTCTCGATAACGGTTTGCTTACGGCGTTCAGTTCGATACCTGATGGCGATGAAAGAGGACTGATCTTTGAGTTTGCCGAACTCGGAGTACCGGTGATCCATCTCCTAAATATCAGAGATCTTGCTCTGGATAACGGAATTCCGATTGATCCAGTCCCATTTCCCGAACCAGGAGAAAGCGGCGTCTTTTTTGTTGATAGTTTCTCTTTGCCTCTAATAATCGTCTTTCTGTGCCTGATGGTTCTCTGTATCGTTGTGGGACGGGTGATTCATAAATGATCAACATAATTCTTGCAGGAACTGCACTTTTGATTCTTCTTTCAGCCCTGTTGGCTGAAAACGTAATATCTAGAAAGCGCAGGTCGCGGCTCAAGGTCGTCGTTCAGGTAAACGGAACTAGAGGGAAGAGTGAAACCGTGCGGTTAATCCATGGCGCGTTAAAAGCCAACGGGTTTAGGGTTCTTGGAAAGACCACAGGGACTGTGCCTCTGTGGATTACTCCAGAGGGGAAACACGTAGAGATAATTCGCCATGGCCCCGCAAACATACAGGAGCAGTTTCTCGCGCTCAGAAAATCCCGGCGCGACAAATGTGACGCACTTGTTGTCGAATGCATGGCCATAAAACCCGAGATGCAACTGGCAAGCGGAAGAATACTCGATGCAGACATCACGGTAATAACTAACACGTTCCCAGATCACATCGAAGAGATAGGAAGCACTGAAGAAGAAACGGCTAGTGTTCTTTCCTTATCAATTGCGCCGGGAAAGGCCTGTATCGTAGGAAGTGTGTCGCCCGAAGCCTATGAAAAAGTTAGGAAGACCTGCGAGAAAATCGAAACAAAATTGATTGTTGGGGCTACATCAACAGAATACCTCTCCGGGTTCAAATTCAAACCCCATGACGAAAATCTGTCGATCACAATCAAAGCTGCAGAGCTTCTCGGGCTTGACAGATCGCTGGCTATCGAGGGAATGAAAGAGGTTCTGCCCGATGTGGGAACTTTCCGGTACTTGAAGCTCGGAGGTAAAATGGGAAATGCCGTTCTTGCAAACGCCTTTGCTGCAAACGATCTACACTCTACTTCTCTTCTTCTGGAAAAAGTGATGCGGGACTTTCCAGAGAAAGAGATTATCGGGTTCTTCAATTCCAGAGATGATAGGCCCGATAGGGCTGCAATTTTCGAAACGATGATCAGGAGTTTCGATAGAACAATAGTTAAAGGACCCCTTCCAAGAAGGATTTTAAACAGCAAGAACGTAGAGAAGCTAGATGATCCGAGTCAACTGGATTCGCTTTTAGACGGAAGCGAGCTTGTGTTTGGATTCGGTAATATTCGTGGCCTGGTAAACTGGCTGAACGGTCTGGAGGAGATTTAATGAGTCCTGCTTTGTTTTCGATTGGAATAGTTATAAGTACTGCATTCTGGTGGGTGACGGGATTGTCTGCAGGTGGACTTGTGACTCCAGTCTATCTTTTCATTTTTATGGAACAACCGTTGAGACTTCTCTACACCTGGGCGGTTGGCCTTGTTACATTTCTCATCCTGAATCTTCTCCAGAGATATCTGATTCTCTACGGCAGAAAGAGGATGGCTCTTGGCATTGTTCTAGGTGTTTTCGTCAAACTCTCTCTGGATACCTTTCTGATGCCCAATCTTCCAGTCGAGCTGTTTTCAACCGTAATAGGCACGATTGTTCCAGGGCTCATCGCTAATGACTTCTACAGGCAAGGAATTATAAAGACTTCTCTTTCACTGGCCTTCGTAACACTGCTCCTTTGGTTGATCGATACATTGATAAGGACAGTAATGGTTATCTAGCAGTCATAGTTATCCGAAGATAACGAGCCTAATAATCAGAAACAAACTCGAGATTGCCAGAGAGATAACGGAAGAGGGGAATCCGATCTTCATGAAATCGAGAAAACTGTGAGTATTTCCGTACTCTTTGTTGACCATCTCAAAGCACATCACATTTGCAAGATGGCCGGTTACCGTTCCATTCCCACCGAGGTTTGCTCCCAAAGCAAGTGCAATCCAGAGATCATATTGAAGCGGATAGTGAACAGAGAGTTCAGCAACAATCGGAATGAATATCGTGACGACGGGAATGGCACCAGTCACCATTGCGATCATTCCACTTACCCAGAGTATAAGCATAGAAAGAACTGCGGGGTTGCTGGAAAGACCTAACGCAAGATCGGAAAGTTCACTTGTTATTCCCGTGCTTTCAAGAGAATATGCAAGTGAAAAGAGCCCGATGAAGAAGAGAATGGCGTTCCAGTCGACTTCATTTGCCACCGATTCAAAGTCCTTTCCGGTATACAGAAGCAGAAATGCAGCTCCCAAAACCGCAAATAGTGACATTTCGATATCTACAATACTATGAACTGCAAATCCAATGACAACAACTATCAATGTGCCCAGACTGACATACATCAACTTTCTGTTGGTTATAACTCCGTCCAGCTTAAGTCCTTGAATCTCATCTTTCTTGTCCGAAATAGATGAGAGGCCCCTTAGAATTTTGAATCGCGAGATTAGCATTAGAACTATATATGTCAGTACAAGCGGAATAAACACAAGACTTGTGAAGGTCAAAAATGGAATCTTCGATGCGTTACCTATGATAATGTTTGGAGGATCGCCAACAAGAGTCATACACCCCCCGATATTTGAAGCGAGAATCATAACAGCCGTGAATCCAAAAGGATTGAATCCTGCAGTATCTGCGACAAAGAAAATGATGGGCATGAACATGATCATCGTAGTCACATTGTCCAAAACCATTGAAAAGGCCGCTATAAGAGCGGAAAATAACACCGATAGCAAAAGGATGTTACCTTTTGTCGCCTTCAAAGTCCTGACTGCCACATACTGAAAGAATCCCGTCGATTTAATTACAGCAACAATAACCATCATTCCAATTAGAAGAAATATGGCGTTGAAGTCCACAAACTGGGAAATCGTTTCGATTCTCATACTCTCGGAGACCTTGAGGGCCACAAGCATCATACCTGCGGTAAAGGCGATCAGTACCCTTCGTCTCTTTGAAAGTACAATAAGTATGAAAGTCAATATGAAATAAACAACAATGAAGATCCTGTCCATTAGTCCCATTGTATCTCAAAAAACTCAACAAATAAAGGGTGCAACCTTTGGTTAGGCCGACGATGAAGATTCGTGGCACTTTCCCCAGCTCTTGAAGAAAGTCCTTTCTCATATAGGTGACAAGGTTCACACAGCCTGGATTCAGATGTGTGGGTGATTACGACTGTTTTTGAGCGGAAAAATGATTCGATCGCCAACTTGAAGTTTGCACTGCGAAACTGGAATCTAGGAGGGACCCAAAAGAACCTTCGTTTCGAGAGATGAATGAGCTATGATTGATAGAAGACATTCGCAAAATGATGCTTACAAGCAATGAGGTGTTGTTTTGAAAGCAATTGCGATCTGCCCCATCATCTCGCTCTTCCTTGTTTTGGGCTGTTTTTAATCTGAAGTGGATAGGTCTTTTCGGTTCAGCAGCCCAGTAATCGGTAGAAATGGAGAGGTTTTTGTGAACACTACGGACACAATATTCTCCTTCACTTCAATTCATGACTCCTACAGGAAGGTCTTCTCTTTGGAGTCAAGCAGCGGGGAATGGTTCAGCAGTGACGCATCCATTAACAGTGAGGGTGACCTACATATTGGAACTACTTCGGGAAACTAATGAAACTTTCGAGTGAAGGTGTACTTCATGGGTCATTTGGAGGAACAGAGGAAGCCGGAGCCACCACAGTCAGGGGAAGCCCCTCTTTCGATGCCTTTGGCAACGTGTTCTTTGGAACAAATGGCGGTGTTCTCTACTGCATCTCTTCAGGGGGAAAGGAACTCTGGAACTTCGAAACCGGACGAGAGATCTGGTCGAAGTCTGTAGTCGGGATAGATGGAACAGTCTTTTCTTGCATAATGACAACCGGGGGGAGTGATTCAAACTACATCTTTGCACTTAAGGGTGGGGAGTTTCTCTGGAGATATGAGACTCAAACTATATATTCTGGTTTCTTTTCCAGTCCGGCAATAGGTGAAGACTGAACCGTTTACAGCACATACCATGATGGTCATTTTTATGCCTTTGATCCGGTAGACGGTTCCAAGAAGTGGAACCTTCAGATAGCAGAAAACCCCGTAGAGTCTGCGATTGCAACTAGCCCGCAGTTGGAGATAAGGGGTTGATCTTCGCCCGTGCGTTCGATGGAGAGTGCTCGGCAATATCCAGTGAAGGATCTTTGATATGGAGCACGGAGCTCGAAGATGAAATAGTGGCGACTCCTAATTTCTTCTTCCAATGGTAATATTTATGTGATCGTACGTGGCGAGGCAAAGATCTTCCAACTGAACTCTTTTGGGAAGATTGAGTCATCCGAATACATAGGAAAAGACAGCCTGGGTTCACCTGTAGCGAGTGAGGAAGGCGCACCGTATTATACCGTTACTTCGAACGATATTGGTGGTAGGAGTAGACTAGGCGCGCTGAAGACGGGCTCTTCCCCTTCGGGTTCTTGGCCGCAATACGGATACGATCAAAGCCGATCCGGAAGAAAAGTAGGTGTGTGATCCGATGAAGAGAAGACTTCCTGGAGACAAGCTAATCTGGAGAGCGCTGAGACCGATTCTCAGGGTTCCCTTCATTAAGAGATACAATCTCTATGGAATAGGCATGGAAAAGTTGCCCAGACCTCCGTTTATTCTGATTGGCAATCATGCTTACTTTATCGACGCTGTTTTGATCGAGGCCCTTACGAGCTTCCCAATAGTATGGGCCGTGGCCGCTGGAAATTTCGACAACCCTTTTTCGGGACCGATTTTGAGGGCAGCGGGAGCGATTCAGAAAAGGAAGGGTGTCCCCGATATTCCCGCCATGAGAAAGATGATTGAAGTCGTGAGCAACGGTGGAGTTCTTGGCCTGATGCCGGAGGGCTCTGTAACGTGGGATGGTGAGTTTGGCGAGGTTCCGCCCGGAACAGACAGGTTCCTGGAGAAGCTCAATGTACCGGTTGTCGCTGCTAGAATGAGTGGGGCATACCTTACAAAGCCAAGGTGGGCGGATCATCATAGATGGGGAAGGATAGAAGTGGAGTTTAAGGCCTTTAACGGGAAAGAAGCGCTAGATTTCCTTTCTGAAGCTTCTGACTGGAGATGGCAGGAAGAGAAGAAGGTTATGTTCAAGGGCAGGAACAAAGCAGAAGGGATAGAGAAGATCATCTGGTTCTGCGAAAAGTGTGGTGGATTTCAGACGATCAAAGCCTCAGGAGATTCAGCGATCTGTGATAAATGCGGAACATCCTTGACTGTAGACGATTATGGACTTGTCTCGGGAAGGACAGTTCCAGAGATCATCGGGATCCAGCGAGAAATTCTCGCTGAACATATCGCCCTAAACGGAGGAATCGAAGTGGGCGAGGGGACTGTTACTGAGATGGAAATTGGCAGTGGCGCCAAAACCAGTTATGCAGGAAAAGTCTCCATGAACAGCAGAGAATTGCGGATAGGAGAGAGAAGTTATCTTCTTCCCAAGATTAGAGGCCTCTCGAATTTCTTGAAAAGAATAACCGAATTCAATTACGAGCATTCCATCGTGAGACTGATGACCGGGAGCTCTTCGCTACTTCTCTTCTGGGCACACAGGTATTTCTCCCATCCACATGGTTCCTGAGTCTCGAACTCTAAACTACCACTGAAACCGTCCCTTCCTCACGATTGTCTCTCTTTGAAATAGACTCGATTGCTTTCGAAAGCCGGCTTATTCCCTCTTCGATTTGATCATGCGGAATCCCCAGAGGATTGAGGCGCACGAAACTCCTGCCACTCGAATCGAACGTGAAGAGACTCCCGGGAGCGACGGCAACACCCTGTTCAATTCCTTCTTCCGCAAGCTTCCAGCCGTCCATAAAACCCGGCAGTTCTAGCCAGAAAAAGTTGCCCCCCTGAGCTTCGTTCACTCTTATGTAACCAGGAAGATGTCTGTAACAAGCTCTTTTCGTAGTCTCCCTTTTCTTGAGGCACAATTGTAGATATCTTTTCAGGAAAGCGTCATACTCTCCTGTTGAAAGCATCTTGGCTGCAACCAGCTGGCTGAAATTCGGGACTCCAAGTGAGATCATCCTCACGGGCTCGATCAGCCTTTCGATCAATGCTTCATCGGCGATTATCCAGCCTATCCTGAGCCCTGGTGCGAAGGCCTTTGAAATGCCACCGATCTCGATAACACAGTTATGGGTGTCGTAGTACTTGAGTGATTTGGGTGCAGGAAGATCGTACTGGATTTCGGAAAACACAGTATCGTCGACTATGGGAACCGAATACTGCTCTGAGAGTTTGACGAGGGCTTCCTTTTTCCTTTCGGGCATGTTTGCCCCTGTCGGGTTGTGCGAGCAGCTCATAGTGTATATGAATTTTACCCGGCTTCTATTTAGCACGTTCTCCAGTGTAGAAAGATTCAAACCCTCCGAGTTCCTCTCTACAGGGATAACTCTGTGCTGAAACATTCTCGAGATGTTGATTACGTTAACGTAGGTCGGGTTTTCGATGACTATCGTCTCTCCCGGTCTTGCAAGAGCCGAGAATAACAAATAGATAGCTTCTTCTGTGCCCACAGTGATCAGCATGTTCCTCGAGTTTATGTGAAGTCCAGAGCTGTTCATTCTCAGGCAAAGATACTTGATGAGTTCCGGGTGGCCCCTTAGCGAAGGATAATTCAGTGTAGTGATCAGTTCCTCATCGGTTAAGTTTCCAAGTATCTCCTTCATGAGATCAACCTGATTGGCGCCTACGTGAGGCACACCTGTATCTAGACGTATGCAACTATCCGACAGTTTTTTGAGAAGGTTTACCCATCTTGCCGGACCGGCCGGAAGGGTAGCCCATGAGTTGAGTTGTTCTCCCCATGAAATCATGTCGAATTCCTTTTTTTGCGAATGGGCCGAAATTACGTATGTGCCACTGCCCGTTTTCGAAACCAGAAGTCCGTCCAGCTTCAGTTCATTGTAAGCCTTCACAACAACACTTCTGTTCAGTCTCAGCAGCTTCGAAAGCTCCCGTTCGGAAGGGAGTCGTGTCCCCTCAGGTATCTCTCTTCTTATTACTGCCGTTCTCAGTTGATCAACTAATTGCTTGAAAAAAGGGACTTCGGAGTTCCTGTCGATCACAATTTTCAACCCAATCATTTAGTCCGCCTCCTATAAACGGATTATATGCCATAACTTCGATAGCACCATGCCAGTTAAGAATAATTGGAGCGAACCAGAATGAATCCGTCAATGAATGCTTGTATTATTGGGAATCCTAGGGAGATCGCTTTCAAGACACTTGGAGTGAATGGATCGTTCCATTTCTTCTTATGCGGTTTCTCTTTAGGAGGAATTACGGCTATCGTCGATTTGATCGCAGATTCTTCGTTACAATCAACGAATTATCCGATAAGACAATGCAGAAGGGATGACATATATGGAGGCAATCGTTAAACGGGTAAGAGCAAGAGAGACAAGAAAACATGGAGGGGCTTTCACTATCCGATAAATCTTCAGACTGCTTTTTCGGAACGCGTTAGAACCAGTCCGGACTTTTCCTTTATTCGATGGTTGTTCAGGTAAATCCATCTGAAAACCGTCGATGCAAAATTCGCTTCGTCAGAAAGTCCGTTTGCCGAAAAATAGTGTATCTGAATTATTGAGATAGCAGCAAGAAGATAACCCAAGCTCTCCCGTTCGTTAAAAGAAAGAGTGTTCTCAAGGCAATAGCCTTCAAGCAAGTGAGGAAGCAGGTAGAGGAAGAGTGAAGGTGAACCCATTCTTGAAAACTCTGCAAAGACACTGTGAATAAGATAAGCGAGATCCAGCGCTTTCACTTCTCTGGTCGCGCAATCAAAGTCTATTATCCCAGAAACCTTTCCTTCGTGTACGATTATGTTGCCTGGATGATAGTCGCCATGGATTATCTGGACCGGAAGCTTGTAATAGAGCTTGTAGAAATCTGTGAAAAACTCTTCTATCATTTCCATATCCGATCTTGAAAAGAAAGATCCGGTCGAGTTGAAATACCTAATTGCAGAGGTCAGGGATTTCAGCAGATTAGTTCTTTCGAAGAAACTTCCTTCTGCTTCTTTAAGAACTTTGTGAAGCCTTCCGGTGAAGATTCCTAGCTCCTCCGCCATTTCGGGCGTGGCATTGGAAATGTTGGAATCGGCCTTTTCACCTTCTATGTATGGAAACAGCGAATATACATATTTCCCTATCTTCACCTCGAACTCACCACTTCCCGAGGGAATAGGCGCAGATACGGGAAGCCCACTCTGGACAAGGTATTTAAGAAGCTCAGTCTGGCAAGATCTAGAAGGAAGAGATGCGACCCTCCTCTTCAATACGTAAAAAATGCTTCCAGACCTCACAATGAAAGCTCTAGCGTTAGTCTTTTTTTCAAGTACGATTTTCCTCTTTAGCCCCCAGAACCTGGAAATCCGGGAGAAGGGAATACTCGACATGTTATCACCCCGGATATAAACATTGAGATTATACAACATTTCTTCTTGATTCTTCAGTCAGGATGTTCCTCCGGTTTCACCCTAAGTGATCTCTTTCTTATTTTGTGAGCGATAATCGTGGCCGCCACAAGAAAAAAAGTTATAACGCCGGCCCAGAAGAAAGCGCTGCCTCCACCGGCCTTGTCGGCAATCGAACCCACAAACATGTTCCCGATAGGTGTCGACCCTGCGAAGACGAGCGAATATACGCTCATAACTCTTCCCCTAAACTCATCGTCGGAATTTATTTGCATAAGACTGTTAGCAGTTGTTGTAAAGAAGATATTCGCAAATCCCATCATGCCAATCACCAAAGCCGAAAAGGCATAGGATCTGTTGAATGCCATAATCATAAAAAGCGATGATGTGATGAACGGAACGACAAAGAGTCGAACTCTGTTCGGCCCTCTTGAACTGCTGCTTGCAACAATTAGCGCACCAAGCATGGATCCTACTCCCAGAGCGGACATCAAAAGACCATATCCTTGCGCGTCAAGACCAAGCTGATTTCTCGCGAAAACAGGGATTAGAACGCTGTAATTCATGCCAAAGGTACTCACAATAGCCAGAATGAGGGTTGTCGTAGTCAGTATCGGCTTACTAAACAGGTAAACTAGCCCTTCCTTGATATCCGGTATTACGGTTCCCTTTGGTCGCTTCTTTATTACAGGTTCGACGTCTATCTTCAATAATCCAAAGATCACAGCCAGGAAAGTCACACCGTTAACCAGAAAACACCAGCCTGCTCCAACCAGAGCCATAACGACCCCGGCAACCGCAGGGCCCACTACTCTTCCCAGATTCATTACTGTTGAGTTCAACGCGACTGCGTTCAGCACAACATCACGTCCCACAAGCTCAATCATGAAAGACTGTCTTGCAGGAATATCAAGTGTCTTTACCATCCCTAGGCCAAGAGCGAGAAGAAATATATGCCAGTACTGAACCGAATCTGTGAATACAAGAATTGCAAGAATCAAGGCCAGAATCATGGAGATCGTCTGAGTCAGCAGGACGATACTTCTTTTGGGAAATCGGTCGACGAAGACTCCTGCAGGTAGCGAAAATAGAAGCACAGGAGTAAACTGAGCAACTCCGAGGAGTCCCAGCAAAAACGGCGAATCGGTAATTGTCAGAACAAGCCATGACTGAGCAGCTGTCTGCATCCATGTTCCCATAACAGATATGAGTTGACCGATCCAAAAATATCTGAAATTTCTAACTTTTAAGGCCGGAAAGGCTTTCCCCATTCTAGAGTGGAACAAGCATAGTAAACTGTTAGCCAAACGAATCATCTCCGTGACTATTGTACTACATTTTCTGGGGTTATAATTGAGTTGAAACGGTCGCAGCCAATGTGAACGAATGGATGTTCCAAGATTAGATCAAATGCATTCTAGACAGTAGAGCCCTAAGGTTCTTTCAAACCACCAGAAAGCATGGAAGGAGGCAGATTAGATGGATAATTTCAAGCCACGCGTTCTTCGAAGAGCTGAGATGGAAAAAGAACTCGAAAAGCTCCTGAATGTAGAGGCGGAAATAAGATCAGACTCTTACCTTCTCACATTCTACTTCCCTATGGAAAACATGACAAGAGCCGATGCCGAAAGACATGTCAAGTCATTCATCCTTGAGCATTTGAGAAAGGACGAGAAGTTATCGGGAATGGGAAAGATCAATCGAAGAATTGTTGAAGCCGTTCTTACTGGTTTGGGAAATACAAAAGAACTTCGAAGAGGATTGGCGATTTTCGTTGAATTCCGCATGGGAGAGGACGTAAAAGCCGATGAGGTGATAGAAGGCTTGAGCATCATCCCTCTTTCACAGGTACCGGAGAAAGAGATATACATAGGCAAGACTTTCGATCTTGATCAGTTGATCTGGCTTTCAAGTTCGGCCATAGACGCCCTGATCGTATCGTTGGAGAGAGAGAAGTCATCTTTCTACGCGATGGATGGCAACAAGCTTTCGTTAATAAAGAGTATTGAAAATGAATTCATTAGGAAAAAGGAACAGGAGTATATAGAGGAATACTCTCCCTCACCTTCCTCAGGAGCGATGTATCACGGCAACGCTTCGGAGAAAGTCGGCAGGGCAAAAGAAGAAGAGAACCGAAGATTTCTTCAGAAGATTGCCTCACTGATAAAGAACGACGAAGATCTTCCAAAAGATGTCAACTATCTAGTCATTTATTACTCTTCTTCCTTTAACGAGACTATGGAGAAGTTCAAAAACGAAGCCAGGCAATTAATACCCGATGCATATCCTGTCTTCGTCAAGAAAACCCTCAATCAAGAGAAGCAGCTACAGGACGATGCCTCGAAGCTTATAGAGAGCGAGAGCCGAAAGATCCGAAGGGAATTTCTTCACAATGCGAAAGAGAATTTCGAGAAGTACGTTGAAGGATGGACAGAAGTCTCTAAAGCGGCAAATGATAGAAGGATCGATACCCTTTTCATTAACCCAACTGAGAGAAAGAGGGGTTACGTGCTTGGGAGAGAGCTCGTATATACACATGCAGTCAAAGACAGCAGAGAGGTTAGAAACCTAGGTCCGTGGATCGTAAGGAGTGTCGTAAACAACGACGGCAAAGTAGTGGTGGTAGATAAGGAACTACTTGATTGCGAAATTGCCGCAAGGCTGAGATATTGATTTGAACCTACAGGAGGTGTGTAAGTGAAACGGCTCGTAGTATTTGTTCTGATTCTGGGAATGGCCTCGGCACTGGTTGCCACTCATTTCTCTGTTGGTATGGGGTTTGTTCTCAACCAAAACAGACAGACAAAGGAATTCGATCTTCAGTTCTTCGGGAGGGCTCAGGTAGGCTGGATGTTGTTTAGCAAACCCGTATTAGGCGTTATTGCAGATGTTCCGGTCTTCGGATTCGGCTTTGAGGAAATGGAATTTTATTCCCTGGACCCCATGCAGGCCCTCATTGGGCTTTATGCCGAACTGGGACTCGAAGATCTCGCGCCTTCTCTTCCGCCCGTTTTCTTCAAGGTAACGGCGATGACTGAACTGTCCAGCGTCCTTGCCGCTCGTGACATAAAGTATCTTCCGCTAGTCTCCCACATCGGAGCAGGCTTCGACATGAGCGACTTCAGTCTCGAGCTGGCAACTTCAATCATAAATGTGGGATTCAGTGTTGGAGATCAGCTGGCAAGACACTCGACGTTCTTTCCTCACTTTCATCTGGCAGGAAGATACAATTTTGATTTCTAGTGTAGACGGGCCAAATGGCCCGTCTTCGTTCTCTTCGAACTGGAAAATCGTGGGTCTGAAGCTGCAGTTAGCACGAAGAGCATTCTCGAAATATACTCAAGGGTGCGTCCTTGATAGATCAGATCGTAATGTGGAAAAACGTTGCCAGGATAGGTTGTTGGGGGCAAACGTGAAGCAAACTTTCTCCCTTGACTCTGTTCCGAGATTTTTCCTTGCCTTCATGGTGCCTTCGACGACTTCAGGAAGAAGAGTCCGGGGGTTAAAGTCATTATTTATGCCTTTCCCCTGCGGCATCATGAGCCAAGCACTACACCCGCATCCCGATCTAGTCTGATTTGAAACGCGCACCATGAAGCCTGCCTGATATCTTTCAGTCCGGGGCTTTCACAAAGCACCTAGCGGTGCTTGACCAATTATCCTTCTATTCATCTTTTATCAGCTGAAGCGAGTAAAGCTTTTTGTATTCGGAACTGGTCTTCAACAGCTCGCTGTGAGTTCCACTTGCAACAATAACCCCATTACTGATTAGCGCCACTCTGTCGCTCAGTAGGACCGTTGATAATCTATGAGCAACCATCAGCACGATTATGCCTTCAGATCTCAGACCCAAAAGAGTATTCTGAATTATTTCTTCAGTCTTTGAATCGATATTTGCCGTGATCTCATCAAGAATCAGCAGTCGTGGATTCGAGACCAGCGCCCTGGCCAGCGCGACCAACTGTCTCTCACCGCCAGAAAGCTGAATGTCTGCAACTAATGTGTCGAGTCCATTCTCGAATCTTCTCAGCAATACATCCAGGTTTGTTCTTTCGAAGATGTTTTCCAAACTGGCTTTAGAAATCGATCTACCCAGGGTAATGTTTTCCAGGAGAGTACATTTTTCAAATAAAGTTGGTGTCTGCTCCACAAAGCCGATATAGGGTCTGAGTAATGCAGAATTCGATACCGGATCGCCATTTATGTAAATGGTTCCCGACTGGGGTTTTTGAAGTCCCATAAGAATATTCAGAGTAGTGGTTTTGCCGGCGCCGCTCTCGCCTACCAGCGTCGTGATTTCCCCTTTTCTCAATTCAAGAGACAGGCCTTTTAGAATTTGCTTGTTGCCATAGCCAAACGCAATGTTCTCTAAAGAAATGCTCCGTACATCTTCTAATTTAGGACTACTGTTGCTCCTTTCTTCTTCAGGAGCTTCCAGCACCTCGATTGTTCTCAGGAGTCCTCCCCAGCTTTGCCTTAGAAGAATGTTCACCTGCATGAGCAGCTGAATAGGGTTGAACAATGATTGAACATAAGCCCAGAAAGTCATCAGAATTCCTACGGTAATCTCACCCATCATTACCAGGTAACCACCATAGGCAAGCAGTGAAAAGGAAATAAGTCCGTTTATCGACGTCTTGAGTGTACCGGCGATTTTTATTGCCTTTATGAACCTCTTGCCCGCAAAAATATGGTCTCCTTGAAAACGATCGAAGAAATTCATGACCCAGGCAAATGGCATAGCAATTCTGATCAGTTTCATATTATCGATTATGTTACTTGTGACTCCTGCCAGTTCGCCGAATTTTTCCCTCTCCACCTTGCTCCTTTTCTCCACCATAATATTGAAAAACATTATCACAAGAAAGGAAAACACGATGAAGCCTAGGGGCAAAAGAGTCAATTTCCAGTTAAAAGCAAACATGATTGCTAGAATTGCCGTTATTTGAACGACTCCCAATAACAGTATCGGGAACACCTGCGCTATAACAGTTCCTACAAGTTCCAGATCAGATATCAATCTCGATACGAGCTCGCCGGTCTTATTCTTGTGGAAAAAGTCGAAAGGAAGAACAAACATCTTTTCTAGCAATTGCTTTCGCAAATCCGATTTTGCCATGAGGGCCGTAGTTTCAAAAACCACCTCGCCAAAATAAGTAAATATCAAGCTTCCAAACCAGAGCCCGACGACAAGCAAAACGTACTTTACGAGAAGGTCCATGTCGCCAGAAGGGATAACTACATCTATTAGCAGCCTTATCAAGAGCGGAAAGACAACTGCAAGTGCAATCATCACGCCGACTAGAACTGCAGCCAGCAGTTCCCGTTTCCAGTAAACCTTGAACAACTTGAAAACAAACCTGCGAACTGTCTTTTTTTCATTCTCCATCTCTCTGCCCCCCGGGTTGTTGTCTCACAGACCATTCGAAAACATCGCCTTCTTTTCCACCTTTGCAAGTCTCGATCAAGTCAATTCCTCGAGTATGAAACAAAAAGCCTTCTTCTGAACTCATGCTCCCACCTCCTTGGTTTGACCTAACTGAAATGGACAATTGCGAAAATGGAAAAGGCACGTTACAATATTAACAGATTAGCGGGATACTCCGAAAATGACAATAGCATCTCGACAGAAGCTGCACGAAACTACTTCACGAAAATCACTTGACAGCATATGTTTGAGATAGGCCGAAAGAACATCGGTGGACACAAAGCTGGCGAAGATCACGCCAGGTCGCAGTGCCCACTGTGCGGGGGAACTAACGATCGGGCGAAAGATCGGGCTAAGAAGTGCGCGTTAATAGAAGCAGGTTTTTCTAGATAGAGAAAGAGGATCTCAAGAAGTGATGCTGGCGTTTACACGCCAGGAGGAAAAAACAAAGAGAGAAGTTTGGGAACGAAATCCTGTGCAGAACCTCTGAACAAGAGCACTTCAGGCAAGAATCAACGGGATGATTCCAGAGTATATGGCATTAATCCCTTATTACACTCAAGAGCGAACCGTTTCTTTTCACCAAACCCTAGACACCCATATCTTCCTCTAAGAGTCGCTGTGCGCTTGCTAGGAGACGCTGAACGCTGCAAAGAGCCGTCCTTTGTTGGCCGGCCAAGATCGTGGTCCCGTACTTCGTCAAAACCTCGGATCCGTACTTCGATAGGATCGAAACCATCCCGAAACAAGTTCGGGATGACAATGTTGAAACTTCTGAAAGGTCCTGACGGGAATGATAGCCTTGGTTATTCCGAAAAAAACGCCGCATCCCGTCATTCTGAACTTGATTCAGAATCTTGTGCTCTGAAAGCCGCTGTGCGCTTGCTAGGAGACTCTGAACGCTGTGAAAAACCGTCCTTCTCGCCCAAATCGCGGACCCGTTCTTCGTCAAAACCTCGGATCCGTACTTCGATAGGATCGAAACCCAGATCCCGAAACAAGTTCGGGATGACCCTGAACAAGATCCCCAGACAGAACCCCTGAACAGGGGACCCCAAACAGGAGCCCTAAATAAGAGATTTTCAGGGCAGGCTCATTGGGGTAGGCTCCGCAGAATCACAGTCCTACTCCCTTGACGTCATCCTGGTTTGCCTTTGGCCAGGATCTCGATCCATTACGCGAAAAGCGCGAACAGTTAAAAGTTTCAGATCCAAGTTACTAGAATTAAAAGAACTTTATCAGCTGTATCAACTGTCGGTTCCCCGTTTTCCGCGAAGCCTAGTGGATAGATTGAAAGAGCAAGAACGGCTGGATGGCTCTAAGAGGTCATCTCTCCGTTCGGCGATCAGAGTTTCATCTGGAATCATAGGGGAAAGAAAAAAGACGCTCCCAAAGCGTCTTTAATAATTATTTTACCACGAGAAATTGTTAAAGTCAACCTGTCTAGCTGTTGCCGGCAGATTAAGGAATCTCGCCCGAGAATCTGCAATCCCTTTGGCTTTGTCGAACTGATCTATTATTCACACGTAGACGACAGTGGCCGCTTAAATGAATAATCATTAATCAAATGATTCCAGAAACTCATCCAGCCGGTCCAACCCTTCAGCGAAGCTCTTTCGGCCGAATCCCATCCTGAAGTAGCTGCCTTCGTAATCATACATCGATCCAGGAAGAAGCAGAACTCCGGAATTGTCAAGGAGCTCGGAGCAGAAGCGATCAACGTCTCCTCGGAGAAACCCTACAAAGGCAATTGGCCCGGCCTTAGGTCTTGATACACTAAACAATGAAGAATACTTGCCGAAGAAGCGTTCCGCATATTCCCAGTTCTGACAGACAATCTCCCTATTTCTTTTAAGAAGTTTATCGCCAACTTGAAGGGCCTTCTTCGCGAGGTATTCAGACGGTGCGCTGTTGCAGATCGTAGTGTAGTGCTTGAATCTGGTCATTGATTCCAGGACACTTTTGTTGTGAGATACTACCCAGCCGATTCTCAAGCCAGCCAATCCGTAGGATTTTGACATCACGCCAAGTGCAAGGGAGTTGTCGGAGATATCTGCAAAGGACTTCTGTTTTTCTATAGATTGATCAAGCTCAAGCCCTCTGTAGACCTCGTCGGAGAAAACGAAAATCCCCCTTTCTTCTGTAAAGGAAGCGATCTTCGCCAGATCTCTGTTAGAAACAAGGTATCCGGTCGGGTTATTAGGATTGTTTATCACAACCAGTTTAGTTTCTGGGCGAACAAGATCCTTCAGTTCATCTACATCAAAACTCCATTCTTCCCCACTTCTTCTCAGTTCCCAGCGGGTCACTTCACATCCGATTGCGTTGGCAACTTCGTACAGTGACTGATAAACTGGAAACTGGCAGATCACATGGTCGCCTTTCTGAAGGAAAACATTCATGAAGTTGAAGATCGCCTCTTCCGCCCCGGAATGAACAAGAACATCCTCTTCTCCAACAGTCGAGTACAGGCGGGAGATCTCCTTTCTCAATATCGGATGGCCCGAAACTTCAGTGTATCCAAGCCATGTATCGAGAAACTCGGACGAGCTCTCCCCTGCCATTTGCAGCAATTCTTTAATTGTCATGGCTTCGCAGTCCGACTGTGCAAGAAGATAAGGCGCACTAAACTCATGCTTTCCAAAATAGACTTCCAGTTTGAAATCATTAAGCTTCATTCTCTACCTCCTACACCATTCGATGAGCATTTCTAAGAAATCCATATAGGCGACTACGGCGCGACAGAATGCTACAATCAAAATGTAAGTTTAGGCTAAATCTTCACTCTTCGAAGGGAAAATTAATCACGAAGATATTCTTTCCATCCAGATGAGTGTAATCAAGCTTCAAACCATGCGCCCTGAGGATTGACCTGACCACCCGAAGGCCCAGTCCGTACCCCTTAATTTGCTTGGCCTCCTCGAGTTCTTCGCTTCCAACGAAATCGATAGCTTTTCCCGTGTTCGAAATCGAGAGAAAGGAACCATGTTCATCGGAAATCAGTTTGACCTCTACTGATCCGTCGGTTGTGTATCTGCAGGCGTTGTCGAGCAGATTGATGATCACATGCTCCAGCATGTAGCCGGAAGCTCTAATCACTATATCTGGAGCAATATCGATTTCCAGATCTTTATCGGAATGAATCATTAAAATCTTTTCAACCGTCTGGAGCAAGAGCTGAGAGAGATCAATAAGATTTTTCTCGATCGGCAATGAACTCTCAGTGCGGGATAGAAGCAGATAATCTTCAGACAATCGGATGAGTTTATCAACTTCTCCCAAAGTCGATTTCAATGCTTCGCGCATTGTCTCTTCAGAAAAATCCTTGGTAAGAGAGAGTTGTAGATTTGTTTTCATTACTGCTAGCGGTGTACGCAACTCGTGGGC
Source organism: Mesotoga sp. H07pep.5.4 (assembly GCF_003664935.1). Classification (NCBI taxonomy): domain Bacteria; kingdom Thermotogati; phylum Thermotogota; class Thermotogae; order Kosmotogales; family Kosmotogaceae; genus Mesotoga; species Mesotoga sp. H07pep.5.4. Next base: position 90,793 of record NZ_JFHM01000031.1, on the reverse strand, counting down.
AATCTTAGATGACATCTGCTTCGCATCTTCTATCAACTGTTCGATTCTGATCAGTGATTTGTTGATCTCACGTTCAAGTTTTGAAACTTCTTCGCCGGTCTTCCTAAGCTCGACTCGAGAGTTCTTCAGACCACTCCTGCTGATTCGCTCTAGCTGATTTCCTGCCTCTTCAAAAGGGTTTATGAGTTTTCTGGTGAACACCATTCCGACTACGCTAACAATCAGAAGGGTCAGAAGAGAGAAGATTACGATCGTCACAAAAACAAATCTGAGATATTTCTGAGACTCATCCAAATCGTAGAAAGTCACGAACTTTTCTTCCTTTCCTTCAATTATCTCAAATGAAGATCTAAATCGGTAATCTCCTTTAGTTCCGCTTCCGGTTACTGCCTTAAAAAACTCCGGTTCGGCACGGAAACTGGCAATCGGAACTTCATCAGTGTAAATGGCAAACCCCAGATCTTCATCCCCGGCAAGAGTCAACAGTCTGTTCTCCTCGCCTGCGTATTTGTAAGTATTGACAATGTCATTGTGGAAGGAAATTAAGAGATTGTCTATTCTGCGCATCTCGAGATTTTTAAGAACGAAGAAAACGGTCAGTCCAAGCGAAACGACTATACTACCATAAGTAAAGAGGTACAGTAGAGTGATTTTCGACTTAACCGTCATCCCGCATTCTCCTCAACCCATACCCCTTTCCCGGTACCGTCTGTATAATATCTAGAATTCCTGCAGCCTCTAGCTTCCTTCTGATGTATCGAATGTAAACGTCGACAATATTGCTCCGAGACTCGAATCCAGTTTCCCAGATCTTGTCTGTAATTTCCTCTCTGCTAAAGACCGTTCCGGGATTCCTTAAAAAAAGCTCTAGGATCGAGGATTCTCTGGAAGTAAGCGACAGTTCCTTCTTCGAACAACTAAAAACACCGCTCCTTGAATCGTATGTCAACGGCCCATATCGAATTACAGGCTCACTTCTAAGTTGGTTCCGCCTGATAAGCGCTCTGACTCTTGCCTCAAGCTCTCTCAGGTCGAATGGTTTCGGCAAGTAATCATCCGCTCCTATCTTGAGACCCTTGATCCTACTGTCAATTTCCCCAAGGGCAGTGATGATGATTATTGGTACGTCGGAGCCGATCTCTTCTCTGAGGAAGCGGCAGAATTCATATCCGCCCATTCCGGGTAAGATCACATCAAGAATTATGCAATCATAGTTTCTCTCAAGTGCTAGATCCAGCCCATCTTCTGCATCCTGCGCAGTATCTACAAGGAATCCTTTGCGTTCGAGGAAAGCAGCCACATTCTCAAGAAGCTTTTTCTCATCTTCAACTACCAGTAACTTCATAGGACATCATTTCTTTCCGTTTTCTTTTCCCGGAGGTGTATTTGGCGGACCTGGATCATCAGGCTTTCCAGGATCTTCCGGTTTTCCGGGATCTTCTGGTTTACCCGGCTTTTCGGAAGGATGCTGATTTTCCCTTACCTCCTCAGATCTCTGCAACCCCTTGTTTATCTCTTCCAGTGCTTCCTCATTTGACTTTATACTAAGAGTAGAGGCAAAACTGCTTGCGAGCCTGAAGGTCCTAGTCCCGGTCACAACATGCCAGAAGTAAGAATTCTCTTCCTGCACCAGGAAGATGCCAAATACATTCTCTCTTGTCTGAACAGATACGAGAGAAAGCGCATCTATGATTCCAACTTTCAAAGTGGTACCCGATCCAGTGATCTCATAAATCTCATAAATCTCACCGGTTTCCGAAAGCGTGACAAAATGGGAATCGGTAATGACTCTTACCGACCCTTCGGGTAGAAGAAAAACCGCTTGAATCTCTCCTGGAACCTTTTCTTGGACACTCTGAATCAGAGAGATATCAACCGCCATATTCAGGGCCTTCCCCTCGACTAGATAATCCAGCAAAGATCTCTCGCCCTCAATTAATACGTTAGAAAGAATCTTGGAGGAGAAAAAGAGAGACATTATTATCAAGATCCAGACGATTTTCTTCATGTAACCTCCATGTGCTCATCTTTTTCGAGAAACTCTGCGCGTTGCACCTTGCCACGCTAGTGAAGAAGAAGGGCTTTTAGGTCATCTCAAGAGCAGCGTCGACAGAAATTATTTCTCCACAAGAACAATTGTACCAAGATCTACGTCTCTGTCCACAACTGTCACAAACAAAGGCTGATATCTGGATTCGCTCTCGTCAATCGAAAAACCTTCATCTGTGTAATTGTCGAAGAACTCTATCCTGTAATCTCCCGAAACGACTTTGCAGAATCTAAATTCTCCCTGATCCCAGATTGGATTGTCCTCATGGGTAAACGTTGTAAGTGCCTCGCCTCCACTCTCAGGAAAGAGCGCTACAAGAAGAGGGTAAATGCTTGAAGAGGCAACTCCGGTAACGTCAAAAAGGCTACCGTGGCGCACATGTAAGACAGGAGTCATATGGACCTTGTCTTTGCGAGAATTGAAACCTCCATTGTCCTCTTCAATCTTGAGATCTTCCCAACGTCCATTTATGATCAGGGACTTAGATAAGTCGAAATCAAGCACAATTGTTGTAGTTGCGTTCTCATCAATCGTCAAATAGAGATCGTTTATCTTTAGCGACCCTGAGTTGACAGTAACAGGGAAGATCTCACCATTGGCAGTCAAGGTCGCGGCTCCGACCTCCATTCTCAACTGGTTGTAGATGCCTGAGACGCTGATTGTATTGGGCAATTCGTACGTTGCTCCGACCAGAGTGACTATATCCACTTCGAAAGGTGTATCTGAAATAACGACCGGTTGATGTTCATCTCCGTAAAGCGAGATACTATCGATCCTCACCATCAAGGAATCGATGTCCTCTACGGGAATTACCGCATCGGTAAGAAAAACTCTTACTGTACCTCTGTCAGGTTCCTGTGAAGGGAACTCCATGCACCCGGCAAAGAAAAGTGTAATCAATAGTATGATGGACAATGAAAGCTTTTTCATAATTCGCAACCTCCCTCTACTTTATCGATCATCTTAGTCTAACCCGCATCCAATTAAAGAGAGATTAAACAGACAGCTAACTTCGTGGCTATCATTATTCATCTTTGAGTAGAAGCTCACAACGGGATAATTATCCGTAGTAGTTCTACTGCTGAATTCTTTCTATTAGGAAATTGCGAGTTCATTTGAGTCAGTAAGTAATACATCATCTGGAGATTTGAATGCCAAATGAGCCCGACCGGTATTGCCATTGTTTCCAGGGATAGAGATTAAAAGAAGATCCGAGAAATTCTCCTCAAAAGATTCGACTTCTTAAATCTAGATTTTCGACCGTCCGGCTTCAATTGTGATCTATAACCAAAGAACTTCAGAGCAATAAATGTGAAGATCGAAGGGAAAATATCTCGGTTTGGGTCAAAAACGCGACAAATGGCAGTAGCAGCTCAGAAGAAAAGAAAGAGCCTCTGCAATTCAGGAGGCTCCAAACTGAATGTTATCGTCGACTTCGATGAATATTCTTCACTAAAAAGGATCGTCTTGTGTAGCAAAATGAGATTGACCGTGAGATATTCTGAGCCGGTTAACTGATAATTGCAAATCCACTCGATCTATTTCTTTATTGCGGAAGCCATGTTCAAACCAAGTTCGACACAGTTCTCCAGATCCTCCTGTGTCGGACAGCTCTTCACCTCAATCACCGGGCCGACCTGATCGCATTTTGATTTGGAAGCGAACTCTTGAAGCTCCTTGAGAGCTCCTCCGCTCCATGTATAAGATCCAAATACGCCGATCTTTCTGTTCTTCATCATCCGGTTCTCTATCGCACTAACCAGTTGTTTCATCGGAGGGAAGAGCTCCATATTGTATGTGCAGCTTCCCAATACAAGACCTCTAAATCTCCAGATATCTCTAATTATGAAGGATATATGTGTGGTAGAGATATTGTGGACCCTGATCTTATCTACGCCCCCCTTGACCAATCCGGATGCTACCGCCTCCATCATCTTCTGGGTGTTTCCGTACATCGAACCGTAAACAAGAACTACTCCCTCCTCGGTTTCCTCTTTGCTCCAGCGATCGTAAAGCTCTATAATTCTTGAAGGATTCTTCCTCCAGACAGGTCCGTGAGTTGCGCAGACGACTTTTATATCTACATTTTTAAGCTTTTCGAATGCCTTCTGGACCATCGAACTGTATCTTCCAACGATGTTGGAAAAATATCTAAGAACCTCATCCTCAAAGTAGTCAATATCGACTTCATCATCGAAGATTCCTCCGTTGAGGGCTCCGAACCCCCCAAATGCATCTCCCGAGAAAAGCAGTCCAGTTGTCTTCTCAAAAGTCATCATTGTCTCGGGCCAGTGAACCATAGGAGTCATATGAAACTGGAGTGTCTTTGAACCTATCTCAAGCTCATCACCATCTTTCACGGTTACAACGTTGTCAGTCACTCCGTAAAAAGCATCCAACATTCCCTTCGTCTTTTCGTTCCCGATTATCTTTATCTCTGGAAAGGCTTCCCTCAGAACTTTTATCGATCCAGAGTGATCTGGCTCCATATGGTTGACAACAAGATAGTCAACCTTTCTTCCTTCGGGAAGAAGCGACCTGATCTTGTCGAGAAAATCGGAGAAGAACGGACCTTTAACCGTGTCGATAAGGACAACCTTGTCGTCTATCAGAATGTATGAGTTGTAAGATACTCCTCTTGGAAGCGGCCATAGCGCTTCGAAGAGGTTAGTCTCAAAATCGTTAACTCCTATCCAGTAGATCCCTTCAGCAATTCTTACTGTATCACTCACTCAAAAAGCCTCCCTTCTGTTACTCTAAATCAAGTATTCATCCCTATTTTCTTCCTACAGAAGACACAGATACTCGCTAGTCAAACCTAAGAAGCGCTAAGATAACGCTTCCCGGTGAAATACAACAGTACAACACCACTTAGAAAAAGCACAAGATTGGTAATAACGAAATATGAAGTTGACACAAATTCAATTCCAAGTGAATGCCTTATCAGCTCGGCCACATATTTTACTGGAAGGAACATGGATATTACTCTCAAATAGTCGGGCAAGAAAGAGAGTGGGAAATAGATTCCCGCAAGGAAAACCATGATCACCATCAATATACTCGCGGCGGTATCGGCAGTCTCTGGATTTCTGAACAACAATGTAAGAAACAGACCAAGTGCCATCATTCCAAGAGTCGAGGACAGAATCGATACTAGAAACGGAAGCCAGTCTATTTGAAAAGTAGTTCTGAACAACAGTCTGCTGACAACCAAGATGAGAACTATGGAAACCAGACTTACAAGAAATCTAGTAAGGGTGCTGCCAAGGACAAAAGTGAAGGGCCTAAGAGGAGTAATTTTGAATCTATCGAGGACTCCCCTCTTACGGTATCTCCCAAAAACACTAATCACAGAAAACATCCCTGCCGAAAGAAGTGAGATGGCTATTACTCCTGACATTGTATAATCTGCGTCTGTTGCGCGAATTCTACCGGCTGTTTCGGGAATATTCTCCACGACTATGAAAGACCTGGCGTTGTTGATTTTCTTCTCCACTGCGGCCGAAATGCTTGCTCGAGCCATTTCGATAGTGCTTTGCTGTTCTAGATTACCTTCCTGATGAAGATAGGTGATCTTCTCCCCGTTGAATATCATACCGAGAAGAATGTCTCCATTCTTGACAGCTTCCCCGATATCCGTTTCCCCGTCGTACAGACGCAGATTCCAGGCTCCGCTTTCCTCAATAACCGCGGAAATATCGTATGGTCCCGTCTGATACAGACCAACTGAAACCTTTTGATAACTCTCGGACCCCCCGAAGAAGAATCCGAACAGAAGGAGAAATATCATCGGGAAGAAGAGTGTAAAGAAGATTTCCAATCTGTTCCTGAAAGCTTCCTTTGCAAAGGCAATGAATACCGGTTTAAGACTGTTCCTACTCATAGCCCATCACCTTCTTAAAGTTGATTACGAAAATTACGGTCGAAAAGGCTGTCCAAATGATTGGCACTAAGATCAGCCAGAACAAAGAAACCGGTGCAAACTGATATCCCATTACCCTTCTGCTCAGTTCGACAAGATAGGTCGTTGGTAGAGCATACACCAACCAGCGAATTCCCCACGGGAGATGAAAGACGGGAAAGTAAAGACCACCAAGGAACATCATCAGCTGATATAAAGTCTGCCCAAGAACTGTCACAGTGGAGAGCTTCTTGGAGAAGGATGCGATCATCAGTCCGAAGGAAATCGTTACCACCATTGAGAAGAGAAGTGTAAGAATAAATCTGATATCCAGAATTGGACCTCGCACATTATATACAAAAATCGCAGTTAAATACAGTAAGGTCAAAGAGATCAGCATAGTGAAAATCAGCTTGGCGAAGTGACCCGCGAAATATTCGAGGGGTTTCAAAGGCGTTGTGTAGAGCTTCTTGTTGACACCCGATACCCTGTATTGGATCAGTCCTATTGGACTGTTGAAAAGAGCTACCGAGAGGATCATCATCAAAGCTACTCCCGGAAAGATGTATTCCCTGTAATCGAAAGGTTTTTCTTCTCTCGCCGAAACGGTTTTCGCCTCAGTAACAACGTCGACATACTCTCCGCCACTTTGACGCCTTATCTCCAGATTCACTTCGTCTATTATTTCAGAGAGGACATTAGAGGCAATGGAAGACGAGTCCTTTCCGCTGATATAATGAACCCGCAGAGCGACTTCTCCAGTCTGAAGAACAGCGGCGCTTGCGATTTTTGCGCTGGTCCCTTCTGGAATGACAAGAACGATATCCTGCTTACCTTCCTTGAGATCTATCAACGCCTCATCTACTGATCCATACTCCTTTTTGACAAAGGGCCCATTCTCAGAGGAAATATCTTCTATAACTTTGTCGAGGATCATTCCAAGACCTGAAAGGGATTCCTCCCTGACGATTCCTACTCTGAAGCTTATCCCCTGAGTATCATCTCCATAGAGAGAACCAAACACGGAAGTTAAAATGAAATAGAGAATCAGAGGAAATATGAAACTCCAAAACATAACCTGAAACTCTCTTATTTCACTTTTGAAAAGGCCTGAAGTGAAATTCCACATTCTGCTCATGGAATCATCTCAGTCTCTCAGTTTCTTGCCTGTGAGTGTAATGAATACATCTTCAAGATTGGGTTTTCTAATCGTTACATCATCCAGAAGCATGTCGAATTCCTTCGATATCTCAAAGAGCCTTCCAAGAGTTCTCTCCACATCCCTTGTCGTTACCGAATATTCACGGTTCTCCGTGTGTTGAAGACCTTCAACCTCCAGAAAGCCCTCTGGAATAGGGGTATCTCCCTGCACGCTAAACGTGACTATGTTCTCAACATCTATAGAATCTATTAGCTCCAATAGAGTTCCCCTGGCGATGATTTTGCCCTGATCCATTATCATAATCCTATCTGCCAGTCTCTCGGCCTCTTCCATATAGTGGGTAGTTAGAATTATCGTCTTTCCACCATTCTTGAGCGCCGAAATTGTCTCCCACAACATTCTTCTTGCCTGAGGATCGAGACCGGTCGTAGGTTCATCCAGAAACACCACTCTAGGATCGTTGACCAGTGCCACCGCAACTGCCAATCGCTGGAGCTGACCTCCAGAGAGATTCTTGGTGTACGTCTTCTCTTTGTCCTGCAAAGAGACTTCTCTTATCAAATCCTTGGAAGGAATGCTTTTGCTGTAAAGACCTCTGAAGAGATCTAGAGTCTCCTTCACGGAAAGATACTCAAAGAAGCTTGATGACTGGAGCTGAACTCCAATTTCCTCCTTCACTCTATCACTTGAAGGAGGAAGTCTTTCTTCGAAGTATTCTATGGTTCCATGATCTGGCTTTCTTAATCCTTCCAGCATCTCGACTGTTGTGGTTTTTCCTGCTCCGTTCGGTCCAAGAATGGCGAGTACTTCGCCTTCTCTCAGATCGAATTCGATTCCATCAACTGCTTTAGTTTCACCATAATACTTCTTCAAATCCTTCACTTCAACTACATTCCTGGGCAACTCTACCACCTCTCATTTGGTGACTCTCAATCACGAAAAAGTATTGTATTTCATGTTTTCACCAGTTCAGCTCTGTTCATCTATTGCTTTGAGTAGTGCCTTAGCAGCCATTAATGGCCCTTCCATTTCATATCCGGGGATCCCTAGCCTGGTACTAACTTCTCCGACCCTTACTCCTGAATCTATCATAGCTTTTAGATAACGATCTGCTATCACTTCATGTCTTTCTCTCCGTTGAATCGCGCCAAATGGGTTTGCAAAATAACTGTAAGTGAGTCCTTTCTCCGTGGTCGTCCCTTTAGCCATTCTTGCACCATTCGAAAATACCGCTGCCGCTTCTTCAGCGTCTTTAAAGATTCTTAGATCGCTATCTTTGTCTTCGTTGTAATTGTTTGCATACAGGAAGTAGTCAACTTTCGTGGGCTTGATGATGTCGGTGTAGTTTGAGTACGGAACGATTACCCGGGCATTGATCTCGTTGGGATTCATGAAGATACTACGGTCCATAGTGGAGTATGCATACCCGGGTTGAAGATCATCTAGGCGAACAAAGGCTCCCGTTTCTGTACCGTAGGCAATCACGGAACCCGAAGAGGTAATATCTAAAGACCCCATGTCGTCAATCAATATGTTGACTTCAGAAACTTCGGCATGAAGTCTATTCAGTGCGTCGAGAGTTTCTGATTTACCTGCTCCGCTATCTCCGATAAGCATTACGTTGGCCTTTTTCCCATTCCTAAGCTTTATGTGTGCAAGGGCCCCGTGAATTGGCAGTCTCCCTTCGTCGATAACAAGAAGATTATGAATAGTGAGGATCATCTTTTTCATATACCCGAAGTAGTCTATAGAAGGATCGTCTCCCACTATTCCAATGTAGGTGCCGTCGTCCTCCCTGTATATGACTCCGTTGAAGTCTTCTTTCTTTTCGAAGAATGAGTTATCTATCCCTAAAATATATATTCCATCTGGCTTCTTGTTTTTTACGATATCAAAACTTGCCAACTCGAAGAGATTTCCGAGCCCGGCCGCATGAGAAAGATACTCCTTATTCACAACAACGTCGATTAGTTTCGAACCTACGTGAATTGGAAAGAGGAACCAATCGTTTGAGGACGGGATATTCAATTTGCTTAGAATTGGTTTGTCACGGACTTCGAAAAGTCCATGCCTCTTATTGGACCTTGTGTAAAATATGACCGGGGGTTCGAAGACAATGCTCCAAACACAGGCCATTCCGTACAACCAGTCTGCTCCGGGGACCCTAGCTCTTTTATCTACCTCGGGGTTGTCTACGATGAAACCCACCTGGGCTCCGCCGGGCTCCTGCCTGAGAATCTTGAGCCTGATGTCCGATACATTTATCAGAATCTGCCTGTAGAGGCTCAGTACCAGGCTCTTAAGATCAGTGTTAGTTCTTACGAGGACCATCTGCTTGAAGATCCTGTCAAATCTGTTTGGCGTGTATTCGTCTCTCTTGACTATGAACCTGTGCTTGTTTCTCCACAGGGAAAACAGGCTTTCAACAAACCTCACAAGGAGCTCCCTTTTGTTGCTCATTTTGGGAAACGAATAGTAGGATGAGCCGTCGATTTTCTCAATAGGATCTATCGTCAACGCAAGAAGAAGCTCGACGATACCGTCGATATCGTATTTTCTTGAAGTCTCCATCGTGTCGGTATTTCTTAAGAAGGGTTCGAAAAGAGACAACAGCGAATTCTTCTTTTCTTCGGAGTCATTGATCAGCTCGGCAAGAATTTCCTTGAAGGTGACACTGTTAAATATCTGGGAGGGAGCATTGTAAGCCACCTCACCATTGATTAAAATACTTCTCATAAATGTTTACCTCCTCGATCCTACATAAACATATTATACTTGCAGGCAATGCAATTTCCTCCGTGACCGTGTAATCCGCACTAATCCCATGTTTAGTTGATCTAGCTTTTTTCGGAAGAATTTCCAAGGGATCAATCATCTATCACTCAGAAAAACGAGCAATACTTTAGTTATCTCATAAAGCATGCTCCAAAAAAACGAAGACAATTTTCGCTAGAATAGCTGTTAGAAGACTTGGCGCAACTAGCTGATAACGGTGCTAAAATTGACATAGTGCGGCCTCGAGCCGCCACAAAAAAGAGGTGTCCAGAATGGCGGACAAGAAGAAAGAAGCAAAGAAACAAGTAAAGAAAGAAAAGAAAGAAACACCAAAGAAGTAAAACCTGTCAGTCCTCTGGGGAGACGGGCTTTAGCTACCCGCCTCCCGTTTTTTGTTTAGATATCGATACTTGCTCGTGATAGGTCTTCACAAGTTTTAGAATTCTCTTGCGACTCTTGATATTCGTAATAGTAAAGCTGAGGTGAATAATGATGAGAAATCTCATTTTCGTGATTCTGATTTTGTCATCGGTGATTTCACTCGGACAAGAAGACATTCTCAAAACGATAAATGAGACTGAGGAGTTGAGCATAGTCGCTAGCTACATTCAATTATCCGGGTTAGATCAAACACTGTCAGGAAAGGGGCCGTTCACATTTTTTGCGCCAACCGACAGCGCATTCATGAAGCTACCTGAACTGACCAGAGCGGATTTGATTAAGGACGTGGTTCGTCTTCAGAGAGTCCTTAAATATCATATAATTCAAGGTAAATTCTCTTCAAGCATCATCGTCCAGAGACCCAATTTTGTTACACTGCTGGGTCAACCTCTTTCTGTTGACACAAAGGGAGGAATCAAGGTAGACGGTTCATCGATCTTGGTGAGAGATATCGAAGCCACGAACGGCGTTATTCACATCATAGATACTGTGATCTTTCCCCATGAAGAACCGGATATTGTTCAGGTCATGAGGAACACAGGTATTCTAGATACGGCCGTCTTTTCCCTTGAAGAAACTGGTGTTATAGACATTCTTAAAGGTGAAGGTCTATATACAGTATTCATGCCCAGCGACGTCGCATTCGCCAGATTGCCTCCTGAGACAATGGAGAACCTTTTCAGAGATCCGGCACGGCTGAGTGACATATTGCTTTTTCATATTGTGAAAGGTTCCTTCTCGGTTGAAGAACTCTTTGAGAGAGGCTCTATTAGATCGCTTCTTGGAGAAACTATTGTGTTAGGCACAACTCCTCCGCGAATTGGTCCCCAGAAAACAGTTGTAATTCTGAGCGACATCGAAGCCAGCAACGGAATGATCAATATCGTTGATCATGTTATGTTTCACGAAGATTCAAGGACCAAGCTTTCAACGATTGAAGAGACTCTGAAAGCAAAAGAGATAGATATTATGGCGGAACTGTTGAAGAAAACCGGTATCTGCAGTGAGTTGAGTGAAAATAAGCGTTTAACGGTTTTTGCTCCGACTAATGAAGCTTTTCTCGAGCTAAAAGAGAGCGATAAAGCCTTCCTCTACAGTGCAAATGAACTGAGAAAGGTACTCGAGTACCACATTCTTCCGAATGAGTACCTGCTGTCGGAATTGAAGATCTCTAACATGCTCCTCTCTCTAATCGGAAAGCCGTTGTACTTTGAGATGAAAGAAGACCTGTTAGTCAATTCCATTCCGATAGTTGAAAGCGATATTCTATGTAGCAATGGCGTAATTCACATAATTGAATCGCTTCTGGTCACGAAGTAGATTTTAGCGATTCAGATCTCCCGTCCGCAATCTTTCTGAAAAGGGATCTCAAAACTCTCGATGGAAACATGCTACCAAAGGCCAGAGTACGAACCTTTCCTCATGCACCTCCAAAGTGGTTAGAACTGAGAATAACATAATCCCTATTATCCGTCCGCTAAAAAGCTCCGATATTTCATCTTTCTGTTTATCACGTGGTGACATCCCTACAAATGATGCCGGCGTCACGACGGCCAAGAGGACAGCCGCATTCTCGGCTCCCAAGGCGGCAACAAGAGATCCAAGCTCATAATAGATGCTTACGAATTTGCAGAGAGTACACCTGCGCTCACTGACGTCACAGAGATCGGAAGCAAAGTGTGTGATGAAACATCGATCGTCTTCGGGGAAACTCCTTCACTGTTTCCCATAGAAACTTTGATAACAATTATTGCGAGAAACAGCGAAACCGTGAAGATTTCAAAATCAAGGGGCGAAGAAGCAGTCTGAACAAAAAAGTCATGAAAACCAGAATCGAGAATCCCAAGCTATCTAATTTGAAACACCTGTTAATTTGCGAGGGACCTACACTGTTTTCCTTTCGGCAAAAACTAATACTCCCATTATCTGGATGAATTCAATGTGTCGAACGAAGATCGAAGTGAACACGTCATAAGGGCTGTGAGACTTAGTTGTGCGAATGCCGAACGGTTCTCTGCACAAATTTGTTTGGTTGTATAGACTTTTTGATTCGTTGCATTTGAAACGGATTGACATTTCTCCAAGGCGAACTTTAGTACGATAAGGTAGTATAATTACTATGTGGTATTATCATATACAAGTCTCCTGGATCCCTGATCAAGTATCGAATACCTTACAATCACCATCGCTTGGATTGCTAATCAGGTTCTCTCTCGGAGTAGAAAGGATTGATGCGCTTGAAAAGACATTTCAAATTCTTGGCTTTTACCGCTTCAGTTGCAATTGTTGTAATACTTTCGGCCTTTTCGTTTACCGCCATGTGGGAAGATCCCCCGATTATTCCCGGCTCAGGCGTGACAGAAATCAAAATGCTCAGTGAATGGCTACCTTCAATTGAAGGAACTATGCTAGACACCGAAGTTTATTTAATCAGGGGCGCCGAGGAGGGCGGTAGGTTTTTGCTTCTTGGGGGAACTCACCCAAACGAGCCGGGCGGAACGCTCGCTGCAGTTGTTTTCGTCGAGAATGTATCAGCTCTTTCGGGAACAGTCTACGTGATTCCTAGATCAAATCACAGCGCATTTACTCACAACGATGCTATGGAAGGAGCCCCTCAGTTCTTTTCAATAGAATTACCGGACGGATCGGAAAGAGTCTTCAGATTCGGTTCTAGAAGAACTAATCCAATCGCCCAGTGGCCCGATCCGACAATATATCTACATCCAACTGGAGCCACTCTTGGAGGGGGAGAAGTCTCCAATTTGAACAGGACCTTTCCCGGAAGGGAGAATGGTTACTCTACAGAGAAAGTGGCCGCAGCGATCATGAATCTCGTTCTTGAAGAAGACATAGATCTCGTTTGCGATCTACATGAGTCCTCACCCGAGTATCCAGTGAACAATGCGATCGTCTTTCATCAGAAAGCGGCCGAACTGGCAATTATGACTCAGATGATGCTTGAAATCGAGGGCATAGACATTAGACTTGAGGAATCTCCAGTGAATCTGAGAGGTTTGACTCACAGAGAGATCGGAGACAATTCAGATGCATATGTCGTTCTTCTCGAAGTCTCAAACCCCTCTCAAGGTAGGTTGAGGGGAAAGACAACTGATGAACTCGTCACTGAGGGAATCGACAAGTACTATCTGCAGGCTTCAAAAGACGGCAAGCTCTTTGCTCCATATGATGAAAACGGTTATCCACTTGATCTGAGAGTTGCGAGACACGTTGCAACCATCAGAGTTCTTCTTGACTCCTGGAATATGATGTTCCCAGAGAGAACAATATTTCTTTCTGACGTTCCGCCCTATGAAGGGCTAGTTGACGGTCTGGGGACGTATCTTAATCCAGTTTCTTGAGAAACAGACATTTCTAGATTGGAGGGGAAAGAATGAAGAAACTAGTGCTGCTTGTAACACTTATTACGTTTGTTTTCACAGCGACATTCGCCACGGTCACGGCTCCGACGGTAGCGTCAAGCAACGGAATGGTTGCAGCTGTTGACAAGTATGCTGCCGAAGTCGGAGCGAGGATTCTCGAAATGGGGGGAAATGCCGTAGATGCAGCGATAGCTGTTAGTTTTGCACTTGGAGTAGTCGAACCTTACGCATCTGGTCTTGGCGGTGAAGGCTATGCTGTAATCACGATGGCCGATGGAAGCAAGTACGCTATCGATTTCAGGAGCACCGCTCCGATGGCTGCCTCTTACGAAGCTCTCTCTGAGCTCGGACTGACCCTAAGCAAAGCAAATTATACTCCAAAGGGAGCCTGTGTTCCCGGAGTTCTTGCCGGAATAAAAGAAGCCTGGCTGTTGGGAGCAACACTTCCTCTGGCGGATCTCATTCAGCCCGCAATTGATCTTGCAAGAAATGGGTTCATAGTCGATGAAACATTTGCTCAGACAACTTCCGACAAATACGAACTGGTACTCGAAAACGGCTTCGATTTCTTGAACGAGGGCTTTGTCTGGGAAGTTGGATCTACATTCACAAATCCTCAGCTGGCAGAGACTCTTGAAAGGATAAAAGAGGAAGGCATCGATACATTCTACACGGGAAGCCTCGCAGATGAGATAGAAGAGTTCATGATTGAGAACGGCGGTTTTATGAGGAAGTCGGATCTCGAGATGTACAGGGCTATCGTTAGAGAGCCGCTTCATGGGACTTACAGGGGATACGATTTCTATGTTCCGCACCCGCCCGTTTCCGGTCCGCAGATGATTGCGGTTCTCAACACTCTCGAAAACTACAATCTTCAAGCTATGACCTGGGACGATCCTCTGGCAGTCCATATTATTCAGCAGGCACTGGTCCTCGGAGATGTGGATAGAAGAGCTTACATAAGCGATCCGGAGTTCTACGATCTCCCTTACGAGGCCTTTATGAGCAAAGAATATGCCAAAACCAGATTCATGGCGATCGATCTGTCACAGGCCTTCGATCCAGCTTCTTACTACGACTATCAGGGAGACGCCTATCCATTTGCAGATGGATCAACTTATGAAGAGGTTCTTCTGGGTGCCTTAGAGTCGGTAGCAGCTAACGAAAGCGGAGTAGAAGAGTCTCCGTCAACGACTCACTTCTCGATCGTGGACAAGGACGGAAACGCCGTAGCCTGGACCCAGACGATCTCTAGCTTCTTTGGTACAAGTGTTTACTTCAAAGGGTTCTTCTTCAACAACGAAATGTACAACTTCGCTTCCTCATACAGAGAAGGGGACGTAATCAACCTTACAGGTGGAATGAGACCCAGGACGACTATCTGCCCGACTGTAATTCAGAAGGATGGAAAAGTTCGCTGGGTAATCGGCACCCCGGGCGGTGGAAGGATAATATCGACAATGGTTCAGCTCGCAGTTGATCTAATCGATTTCAACATGCCTGTGGACCAGGCAGTAAGAACACCCAAGTTCGTTGGATACACTACTTATAAGGATCTCAGAATTGAAGAAGGCTATCCGCAAACTACACTTGACTTCCTCGAGAAGGTTCTTGGACATAAGCTGAATGTATATTCATACCCCGATCTTTTCTTTGGCGGCCCAAATCTTATTTCTGTAGAAGAAAACGGTCTTATGATTGGAGCCGGCTCCATCAGAAGAGGCGGATCTGCATCGGCACCGGAATTTTGATTTTATTGAAAGGATGATGTGATTTGAAAAGGTTTCTAGTTTCTTTACTGCTTATTGCTTGCGTAGCGTTTGTCGGATTTGCGGCTGACGGAACTGAAGAGGGACTGATTCTCGGAGAACCGGTAGCGGTTACATCTGCAGGGCAGTCTCCCGGCGCACTTCAATTTACTGTCGTTGCAAAGATGATTAAACTCGAATACACTTTTGAGAAGCTTCTCAGCGTTGATTCTATCGACATTTCTCAGTTCAAGACCCTTGTGTTAGTTGTTGGAGCAAGCGGCAAGGGTCTCGGCGCAGCCAATATCGACATTGAGGCCGAGATTCTGAGAGTTAAGTCCCTTGCTGAAGCGGCTAAAGAAAACGGCCTCAAAGTAGTAATCTGTAATCTCGAAGGTGAATCTAGAAGGGGTCCGTCCTCCGACAGAATAGTCACCGAACTTGCACCTTTTGCAGACGCATACTTTGTAAAATCAGACGCTGACCAAGATGGTTTCTTCACGGCTCTAAGCGAAGAGGCCGGAGTTCCTATGGCCACTTTTGAGAAGACGGTTGATCTGAGAGACGTGTTGACAAAGTACTTCGGGAAATAACTCTATTTTGAAGGGGCGCTAGCCTGCGCCCCTTATTCTTAATCGGAGGAAGACTAATGAAAATCAAAGCAATTTTCTTCATCGTTCTCTTATCTACTTCTGCTGTATTTGGAGCTTTTTTGAGGCCCGACATCCGTCCAGGTTATGGGGTAACTGATATTGGCTGGTTGTCGGATTATTTTTCTCCCATAAGAAACACAAACATGGACACCCCGGTCTATTTCATGGACAGCGGAGTGGAGGGTCCTACGTTTGTTCTCATGGGTGGTACTCATGCCAGGGAAATTTCGGGAACAACTGCGGCAATAGTTTTCATAGAAAATGTGATCGTCACGAAGGGTAAGGTGATAGTGATCCCGTTTTCAAATTTGAGCGCTGCCTCCATAAAAGATGAGACAGGGCACGCACCCCATTTCATAGCCATAGAAGGTAAATCCGGTCCTCGATTTCTTGTGTACGGAGATAGAAGAACTGATCCTCTGGATCAGGGAATACCCGATCCAGAAATCTTCAAGCATGCACAATCCGATTTCACTCTTGAAGATGGAGCAGAGGCGAGAAATCTGAACAGGCAGTATCCGGGAGTAGCAGATGGCAATCCCACGCAGCAGCTTGCTTACGCAATTATCCAGCTGATAGACACTGAGAATGTAGACTTCAATCTAGATATGCATGAAAGCGGGACACCTGACAGTTATATAGACAGCGAGGGGAATGAACGATCCGGTAGCAGTTTGGCCTATACGCTGGTCTGTCATCCAGATGCTCTGGAAATAGGTGCAGTGGCGATCATGGAAATCGAGGCTTATTATGGAGTATCTATGAAACTCGAAGAATCGAACAGAGCCTTTAGAGGCCTAAGTCACCTTGAGATCCGTGACGCAACAGGTTCGCTTTCATTCCTTTCAGAGACTCCAAATCCCGGGCAGGATAACTGGAGAGACAAGTACGATGTTATTGATGATCCCGATTACCCATTGACTCACAGGGCCGGTCTTCAGCTTCAGATAATCAGATCCTTGTTCAGTGCATATGAAATGATGATTGGCGAGACGGTTGAGGTCGAAAACTTACCTACCTATGAAGAAGTAATGCAGAACGGAATATTCTCATTTTTGAACTGAATGACCGGGGGTGACAGCCATTTATACACCTGAAGTCTGGTATTTTTTGGTAATGCTTGCAACTTTCGTAGGTCTGGCAATAATAAAAATCCCAATATCAGTTTCATTGATGTTTTCAGCCCTTGCGGGTTCAATTGCTTTCGGCGAGTTCTTCCCTCTGAGGCATCTCGTTGAAGGAGGATTCGGTTACATCGACACGATACTTGTGATTGGTTCAGCAATGATTTTTATGGAATCAATCAAGGTATCGGGTCTTCTGGACACGATTGCAGGCAACATGACGATTGCCTTTCACAAGAAACCGACTTTTCTTCTCGTGCTAATGACTTTCTTCATAATGATAGCCGGTATGATTACTGGATCATCAACGGCTACGGTTCTTACAACGG
This sequence comes from Mesotoga sp. H07pep.5.4, assembly GCF_003664935.1. Taxonomy (NCBI): domain Bacteria; kingdom Thermotogati; phylum Thermotogota; class Thermotogae; order Kosmotogales; family Kosmotogaceae; genus Mesotoga; species Mesotoga sp. H07pep.5.4. The sequence goes on along the minus strand of NZ_JFHM01000031.1, from coordinate 73,230 downwards.
GTGCTATCGCCTTCCCGGTTCTGAAGACCCTGGGGCTTAGCAAAAGGAGAGCGGGATCGATAATCGCAATGAGCGGTATATATGGAATGATCGCCCCGCCAATAAATCTACCCGCAATGATAATCGGTCAGGGTGTCGACATGCCATATATCGGTTTCACTAACCCTCTTCTGCTGATGACATTTCCGCTGGCAATTGTCACTTCTCTGATTATTGGAGTTAGACAGGTTAAACCGGTCGATCTCCAGGAGTTCGTGAGAACAAGAGAAAGGGAGCCAATAAAGGGCTTTGCGGTGTATCTTCCGTTAATAATAATGGTGATACTCATGGTGCTTGAAAACGTGAGTTGGGGCTTTTCGCTTGGTCTTCCCTTGATCTTCATGATATCGGCAATTGTTGCATCATTGACTGGAGCAAGGGGAAATCTTTTCAAGATCTCACTTTCAGCGGTTCAGAACTCTCTTGGTATACTCTCGATTCTCATTGGAGTCGGGATGTTTATTCAGATTATGACTCTGAACGGCGTGAGGGGTTTAATTGTGGGATTTCTCAACGGTCTTCCTCAAGGCGCGCTCTTGGTTGGTATTGCACTTGGCATCCCTGCTTTCGGTGCAGTGTCTTCCTATGGTTCTGCCTCAGTGCTGGGAGTTCCGTTCTTGCTTGCATTTCTCGGGAATAACGACATCGTTGTCTGTTCGGCGCTCTCCCTCCTCGCGGGGCTCGGTGACATGGTACCCCCAACTGCGCTTGCCGGGATATTTGCGGCCCATGTCGTCGGAGAGAAGAATTACTTCAAAATCTGGCTCAGTTCAATGCCTGCCTTTTTCATTACAATGATTTTCGCCACATTAACCATAATATTCTCAAACGAAATAGGTAGGTTCGCCAACAGCTGGCTCTTCTATCCCCTCTTCATTGCTGGACTTGTAGTCGTTTCTGTTGCTCTTCTCTTAGTAGACAAGAGAAAGGAGATGTCAGTAACTTGACCTACTTGTATATTGCGATAGCAGTCTATTTATCTTCTGTGCTTATTTATAACGCGTACAAGAGTGCAAAGAAGTGGGAGTGGGTCATGAGCGCAATGATACTGATCCCTCTAATCTTAAGAATTTTCCTGATAAAGTGAAATCACCGGACCCGGAGAGTTTTCTTAGAGTATAATTTCTCTATTGAACTCTTCGGGAGGGGTTTCAAATGGAAATAAAACGGGACGGGCAGTTCTATAGATTCGCAGCTTACGGGTTCCTTAAGAATCTTCGCTTTTTCGACCCTTTTCTTATCTTGTTCTTCAGAGAAATGGGACTTTCCTTCCTTCAGATCGGTACTCTTGTCTCCGTGCGAGAAGTAGCGACTAACTTCCTGGAACTCCCGACCGGCATATTCGCTGACCTGTTTGGAAGAAGATTGTCCATGGTTTTTTCGATGATCTCCTATCTTTCTTCTTTTTTAGTCTTTTACTTCTTTCCGAACTTCTACATATATATGGTTGCAATGATAGCTTTCGCCTTTGGGGAAGCCTTCCGTACCGGAACTCACAAAGCAATGATACTTGAGTACCTGAGAATTAATGATATGACCGATATTAAGGTTCACTACTATGGCGCAACGCGAGCCGCATCACAACTAGGTTCAGCAATAAACGCCTTGATAGCTGCCTTCCTTGTATTTTACACGGGTAGCTACAAGATAGTCTTTCTCGCCTCAGTATTGCCTTATGCCGTAAACCTCGTGAATTTGATGATGTACCCCAAGGAACTTGATGGTGAACTGAAATCCGGGGAGAAAAGAGAAACATTGAAAGCCTTCCTGGGGATTTTCAGAAGTGCCAATGCACTCAAAGGTGTTCTCAACTCGTCACTGTATGATGCTTTCTTCAAAGTCATCAAGGAGTATCTGCAGCCAATTCTAAAGGCTCTCGCCCTTGGTCTTCCGATAATGCTTGGCTTCAGCCCGGAGCAGAGAACCTCCGTAATCGTAGGAGTCGTATATTTCGTGATCTTCATCGCCACAAGCTATGCTTCTAAGAATGCCGGAAGGTTGAGCAAAAAACTGGGAAACGAGGCGAGATCGCTGAATTACTCTTATATATTCGGGGCGATATTAGTCATACTGAGCGGGTTATTTCAAATAGTATCTCTTCAAGTAATCGCAGTGATAGTATTCTTCCTGCTCTACATTCTGGAGAATTTCAGAAGACCAATCAATATAAGCTACATAAGCGATAACATAGACCACAAAACTATGGCATCAGGTCTATCTGTCGAATCTCAGTTGAAGACTCTGCTGGTGGCAATAATAGCGCCCATAGTTGGATTCCTTGCGGACAAGTTGGGAGTAGGTATGGCATTGACTGTTGCTGGAATGACGATGCTCGTACTCTTTTTTATCGTCAAACTGAATCCCCCAGAAAATACCAAAAACATCGAAGAGAAGAGTTCACGGACGGCTGATTGACTACTACAGATGTAATATTCATGGACTCCTCGCATTTGCACTATGTCTAGCAATACGTTCTTTTTCTCTGATTCGCGAGGGGAGAATCTAGAAGTGACAGAAGTGTTAAGAGTTGGCCGCATTGATTAGGAAAAGAAATCGGTATCTAAACACCTTCCTTAAGAGTTGATCTAGTATTCTAGGATGACTTATAACGAAAGACAATTGCTTCACTAAACAGAGATCTGTAAAAAGGAACTCTGATGAACGAGATCAAAGCAGTCTTTCGTTGATAATGATTAGGAACCGGTAAATCCCATACTCTTAATTGGAAGGATACCCAAAAAATCAAGTGATTGCGTACTATGAAAAAGCCAGAGTTGCGGGGGAGAGCGTCGTCTATATTCCATCTCTAGCGGCTATTTCAACCGCGGCGATTTTTGGATCTCGAAACCTCTTCCTACAGAGGTCAGTCAAGAGGTCTCTTCTTCCATTTGAGGCCTTTGGGGATTAAAAGAGGAGTTTGTTTTTCTGACGAACTTTGCCTTAATGACTTGTTCTACTTCGCCTTCGATGACAGTTTATTTGAGATTTGATTCAAAGAGGCTAAAAGATCTGCGCGCACTCTAAAAATCAACTATCTTTACAACGAAAGAATTCGTGGATTTCCTACGGGCTTCGTGGGTGCCTAGGTTTACGTGTTTCTATAGAAATCCTCAGCGATTTTCCACAACACTCAGCGGATGATAGAATCGAATTTGTGGGAGGAGTAAGATGAAGATTACGCTATTCATAGGTCCTTTAGCCTCAGCAAAGACTGAGCGGTTGCTTCGAGAACTCGAGACCGTCCATTGGAGAGATCCGTTCTCCTACTTCTTCGTGGGACCTTCCGGCGACCACGTAAGATACTTTAGAGAGAATTTCATATCGCGAGTGGGTACTATCCCGGCTTCGAGATTCCTCGCAATGGATCAATTTGCCGTAGAGGTTTTCCGTAGACTGAATCCGAATTCTATTCACGTTGGGAATCATTTGATGAGGTTGGAGATCGGTGACATTCTGGATCAAATGGGAAAGGGCGAACTCGCCGACTCGCCCGTATTCGTCGAATACCTTCTTGAAATGATTCACGATGTAAAAGAGAATAGAGGGTTCGACCGGATATTCTCTACGGAAGACGAGGCAGTCTCCGTTCTAGAGTCAATTTACAACGAGCTTGACAGTAGATTCTCCAGAAGAAACATCTTTGACACATTCGACGCATATACGAGGATTGAAGAGCACAAGGATGAGTTGATTAACGAGGAATTCGGGGACACTCTTTTCCTCGACGGGTTTCATGATTTCAGTCCGGCCCTGAAGATCTTTTTCAAGACCATCATTCCAACATACAGGGAAGTTTTCATTACCATTACTCAAGAACCTGACAAGGAAAGTCTCTTTTCAAACATAGATTCGATACTTGAGACGATCGATGAGATAGCCGAAAATAGCACAGATCTCGAAATCAAAAGGATATTCTTCGAGAAAAGTTCTTCTTCAAGCGGTCTGAACGGGTTCAAAGAAGCCCTGTTCTCTCCAGGTAAAGTAGAGCAGAACTGTGATTCGGTGAGTGTTGTGGTCTATCCTGACATCTTCGCCGAGGTCGAAGGTGTATCGAGATTTGTGAAGGAATCTATTATTTCCGCCTGCGAACCAGGTGACATTTCGATTGTCTCATCCGACTTCAATCTTTACAGCAAATTGCTTTCCGATAAGCTGAATGAATACGGTGTTCCACACAGAATAGAAGGCGACGAAGAGCTTCACTCATCTCTCTCGATAAGACGGTTAATCTTGCCACTTGAAACCGCGGTTCTGGGATTCCCACCGGAGAAGATAATCGCTATGGCTGACAGCGGCTACGGGGGAGAAGTTGATTCAAGTTTTATTGAATCCGCCGCTGCTATGTCAAGAATTATCTACGAGAGACCAAATATGTGGCTCTCCTTGGAAAAGAGACGGAGTTCCTGGGATGAGAGGCTTTCAAGACTCGTTGACCTCATGAAAGAAAGAAGAAATGCAATAATTTCCCTTGCCGACGATGAGCTCGAAATGAGCGCGGCTGAGGAGCTTGATGAGACGATCGAAAGAATTGACAGCGAAGTAGTTCCGGCTGTTCAAAGAATCTTCAGACTCCTCGACTCTTTTCGAAGTCTGCGTAAGCGAGATGTCGGTAATTATCGGAAAATGTTCATTACTTGGGAAAAAGAACTTTCTCTGATCCAAAGTCTAACCGGGTATGAGAGTGAAGTTAAAGACAGAGAGATGGATGCAATAGTGAGGTTTTTCGAACATACCCTACCTTACCTGGAGAGACTTCTGTATTTCATGGGGAAGTCCTCTGTTTCCCCAAGAGAATACTACAGATATCTAATGCTTCTACTTAAGCATGACAAGTTTCCTCTTTCGAGGAACAAGGCAAACAGGGTTGAGATACAGTCACTCATCAATTCGCGCTTCTCGAAGAAAAGAATGAAGATCTTCGTTGGGTTTGTTGACGGTGCTTATCCGCACGTAGAAATGAATCCTTTGTACAGTTTCACGCAGTTTGGAGATTCAAGACCCAGAGACCTTCTTCTTGATGAGGAAACACACGAAAGGCTCAACCTGTATCTGTCGATTTCTACTGCTGAAGAATCAGTGAGGTTCTCTCTGCCTGAATCGACGATCGACGGTGAACCAATTCTACCTTCTCCATACCTGAAGAATGTGGCGGAGAGTTCGGGATGTGAGACCACTAGAGAAGGAAGAAAGGTGGGAAGAAGATCTGGATACATTCCGGAACTCCGGGCATCTATGAGCCAATCCGAGTTGAAGATCTCCGCTGTGAAGTTCTTCTTGAATGAAAAATGGGATCTTCTGAAGAGCTTTCCCCCTCTGAGCAATTTAGATACCGTCCTCTCGAACTTCAGAAGAGATTTCAGTTGGTCAGTCCAGAACAGAAGGCGTTTAGAGGAAGTTGTCGGTAACGTCTTCTCCTTCTCAAGACTGAAGTCTTATCATGACTGTCCGTTTTCCTTCTTTCTTTCTTATGTTGTTGGTCTGGATGTTTCCCCTGAATACGTCTTTGAATTGACGCCTCTTGATGAGGGCAACATCTTTCATTCAGTGTTGAAGGACTTCTTTTCGGGCAAGAATAGAGACTGGCAGGATTCGCTTGCCGAGAACATCAAGAGGCACCTGATGCATGATAGCAATATCGTGTTCAGATTCGAATTTGAACGCCTGAGCGAAGTACTTCACGAGTACATAACAGTCAGGGAAGGAAAGAGACCGAATTTCATGGGAGACAATTTCATTCCATACGCCTTCGAGAAGGCCTTCGGAATAGGTGAAACTGAGCCAGTGAAGCTACTCGAAAACCTTTACTTGAGGGGAAAGATCGACAGAGTCGATATCGACAGATCCAGTTCCTCTGTCTATCTAATAGACTACAAGCGCGGTGATAGCGGCGATGAAAGACAGCTGCTCCTCTATTCGCTTGTTGCAGAAAAACTTCTCGAAGATGAAAGCCTTGATGTTGCGGGAGGAGTATTCAAGACTTTGACCGGAAAAACCGTGAACAAAGCTGCCTTCAGAACCATTTCTTCAGAAGGAGGCAAGGTCTGGGAATTCGCGGGTAAGAAAAAGGACAACAGGATTGTGAAGGAGTCTGATCTTCTCAAATGGTTAAAGGAAGTACACGAGGGAATCTATTCTGGCGAGTTCACTCCCTCATTCACAGTGTCTGCAAGTAAGTGCTACAGCTGCAGATTCTCCGAGATAAAGAGGTCCATAACCTGGAGAGAAGGCAGAAAAGAATATGAATAAAGACATTTTTGTCACCGCTTCTGCCGGCACTGGAAAGACGTTTTCACTGGTTAAGGAGTACGTCGGGGTCTTCGACAGGTCATTCAGAATCGGAGAACGGCTTGATGTTCATAATGTTGTAGCAATTACTTTTACTAATAAGGCGGCACGGGAAATGAAGGATCGAGTAATAACGGAAATCGATCATAGAATAGCCTCCGGGCATCCCGGAAGCTGGAAACCCTTAAGAAACAAAATGTCGTACGCGTGGATTTCCACCATCCATTCCTTCTGCGAAAGGATATTGAGGGAGTCTGCCCTTTTTGCTGGAATAGATCCGGGCTTCCAGATTCTAAGCGGAATGAGGAGAGCGACGCTTGAAGAAAAGGTTGTACGAACATATTTCGAAGATAACCTCGAAAGCCTGGAACCTTTGATTCAGCTTACGGGCTTAGACAAGGCTTTTAGAATTGTGAAAGAAGCCATATCAAATAAACGACATTCTTTGGCACTGAATCCATCTCCTGTCGGAAGTCTCTTAGGTGACTCAATCATAAGTGACGATGAAATCATCGAGGGTTCGAAGTCCTTTGCGGCAGCCTATAGCGAAATCCTTTCCGATTACAGAGACAGGACTGTAAGATCGGGGTTCCTTGATTTCGATCAGTTGCTCACAGAAACGAGGGATCTGCTTCTCAAGATGCCCGAAGTCCAGGAGAAATATAGAGACCGCTTCAAATTTATATTCGTAGATGAATTCCAGGACACCGATGAGCTTCAGAGCGAGATCATTCGACTCCTTCGGGAAGAGACTAAGAATAGAGTCTTTTTTGTTGGAGATTCGAAGCAGTCTATCTATCGTTTCCGCGGTGCGGACGTATCGGTATTCAACAAGACAATGAAAAGCTTTCAAAATAACGGGGGCGAATTAAGAAACCTACGAATCAACAGGCGTTCACATCCCGATCTTGTTACCTTTCAGAATAAGCTTTTTGGGAAGATAATGAAGAGGGATTTCGAAAACGAGTTTTTTCGTTCGATTTACGATGAAGACATAGAGTCTCTACCATATCAAAGAGATATTGAGTCTTCGAGAGTGAGGATAATTCGAACGGAATCATCTGACGATTCGAGAGAGGTCGCAAGATCCGTAAGGGCCCTAATTGAAGAGGAGCTTGTTTTCAAAACAAAGACCGGTGAATACGAGAAACGGCGAATAGTCCCCGGTGATATCGCCATTCTTCTTAGGACCTTTTCAAAGATCTCTAGCTACGAGAATGCACTGGAAAAATTGAATATTCCCTTCTACACCGTTGGAAGCAGAAACTTCTACGAACGGCCCGAGGTCTCCGGACCTCTGTCATGGCTCGATCTCCTAGTAGATCCCTTAGACAACAACAATCTTGTATCATTCTTGCTTTCGCCGGCTTTCGGGGCTTCTCTTGATGAAGTCCTATCACTAAGGTCGAAAAGAGATCTCAGACGTTTGCCACTGTACTTTGCCCTCATGGAAAGCAAAGAGGACAGATTTGCGCACTTAATAGATCTGCTCAAGAAATTCGGAAAACTTAAGTACATTCTGTCACCGAGCGAAATCCTCGAGAAGTTCGTTGAAGAAACAGATTACTTGCCTAAGCTGGCCACGCTGAAATCCGGAGAGAGAATGATCGCCAATGTCAAAAAGCTTCTTGAGCTTGCGAAGGATCTGGATAGAATGGGCAGCTCGCTTCGCGAGCTCTCCTCGAACATCAAGGCTTTTATAGATTCCAGCGATGAATCTGAAGCCGCTCTTGAAACAGAGGAATCAGACAGTGTGAAGATTCTCACCGTTCACAAATCAAAGGGACTGGAGTTTCCAATCGTGATTGTAGGTGACACTTTCTGGAAAAAGAAGAACTCTGACAGGCGACTTTTCTTCCATGATGGAGGCTTTCTGATAAGTAAAGGTAAACCTGACAGAGAAGAAGGCCTGATCGGAAGTTTGGCATCGCTAGAAGAGGAGAAGGAGTATGAAGAAGAAAAGCGCACTCTTTATGTCGCTCTTTCAAGAGCACGTGAGATGATAATTATCAGTCTAAATGGTAGGGGTGATTCCTCCCGACCATGGTCGAAGATGATATGCAGTTCTTTGCTCCAACCGGAAAGCGATAAGGTTGAAGCTTCCTTTGAAGGGATAGTAAAACACTTCTATCCAATCGATCTTCCATCCATTCAAGAGACTGTTTACATTGAAGAACCTTTGTTACCTGAAGTCACTTCGGTACTGCCTCTGACAGACTCTTCGTACATAAAATACCTCTCTCCAACTTCGATAACTGCAGACGACGAATTTGAACTGGAATCGCGATCATACGCTGGAAGCCCCGGTCTTGTAAAGAATGCCGCAGATATCGGCCTTCTTGCTCATTACTTGCTTGAACCGGTGGGAGTCATCAGTAAGCGCGGCTCAGTCACGACTCTCGAATCAATTCTTAGCGGGGGTAGGCCAGTCTCAGTTGACAGGATTAACTTCAACGAATATGATCTGTCTGAAGTGAAAAAAGTTCTTTCCACTCTGGTAGCTCATCCGCTGATAAAAGAAATAGAAGGGGCGGAAAGAGTCTTCAGCGAATTTCACTTCCAGCATGGATTCGGAAAGTACGTTTTAATGGGAATAGTTGATAAACTATATTTGAAGGATGGAAAATGGAGGATAGTAGATTTCAAGTTTGCCAGTCTGAACAAGAGATTCATGAATAAGTATCGTTTTCAAATGAACCTGTACCTGTATATTCTTAAAGATCTCTTGTCACCCACTGAAGCTACTCTTCTCTTTCTCAGAGATGGGAAAACCGAAAAGATAGTGCTGGAAGACTCTGACAGCTTCGAGAAAGAGCTCCTTCAAATGATCTCAAAAGCCGGAGGCGGTAAAAATGGATCTTAAACCAACGCGTCGCTCTTTCATGATCAGATACTTCATTTACCCTTACTACTTCGTACTGGGAATCGTTTTCTATCTCAATTTTGACCTCTCTGGAATTGATGGAAACAACTGGCTGTTCTTAATAGTGAGCTGGATTGCCTTGACCGTCATTCCAGGCATTTTGCTTGCGTTTTCGCGAAAAAAATTCGGTTGGTTCTTCTGGCCGGCAATCTTGAACGCTTCTGGATGGCTCGTTAGGTACTTATTCCCGGAAGAAACTTACAATGATTTGAAGCCCCTATTTGATAACGGTCCGGTTCTGCTCTTCATCGTAGCAGGGCTTCTTGGCATAGTATTTGTGGAGATCTATAGAACTACCTTCAAGTACAATCTCAGCGATGCGGGAGTAGAGGTAACTTATGGAATGTTCAGAGCGAATTCCCATATGATCGTAGCCAGACACATCACAAACGTGATGCTTAAAAGGAATTTCTTCGAACTTATGTTGGGAGTAGGTCATGTGATACCTGTAACATCGTCTGGAATGGGTTCGGGAGACAGGGGCGTATTGGGAGGCTTTAGTGCCGACACTGGTACTCAGAACGTTCGAGGTGGAGCGTTTATCGGAAGTGTGAGTACCGAAAAAGAATTCGTTGCTAACCCAAGGAACTGCATTTACGGCATTTCAAAGCCCAAGGAAATTATGGAGAGACTGAAAGAGATGGTTCTATAGCAAAGGATTAATGGCGTGCCCGGGGCGATTTGAACGCCCGGCCTCCAGATCCGCAGTCTAGCGCTCTATCCAGCTGAGCTACGGGCACCCATAATCAATATAATGGCGGAGAGAGAGGGATTCGAACCCTCGGAGGGTATAAACCCTCACGTGCTTAGCAGGCACGCGCCTTCGGCCTCTCGGCCATCTCTCCACCCTACAGAGTTCATTCTATCATGGTGCGCTGGTCGTGTCAATACAAGCTAGATGGCTCAAGCCTCTTCAAATAAGGCTGATTAAGCCTTTTACGATCATTTAGATTTGCTCTTACTTCTTAAAAGATCTCGACCCCGGATAAGAGTTAGTTCAGGTTTTTTGGCTTGAGAGAAGGCCCGATTAGTGGGCAGTGAAGAAAGGAGTATCCGTAAGAAATCTCTTTTTCAAGATATTTGATTCACAATCATCGGATAGAAGTTTGCTGGAAAAGAATCCCGGATTCTCCGTTCTTCAAGATCTGCACAGTGCTTGCTCTTGACTTTAGATGATGAAATGGATTCTCCACATAAGGATTAACTGAATGTTTGTGCAGTATCGTCTGTGGAATAATGGGCTTGACATGGAATGTGAAAGGGCGTGATCTGAATGATCATAAGAGAGATTAGAGAGAATGATGCTCCCGGTCTACACGAGGTATTAGTTGATATCGGATGGTTCAAAACCAAGAATGTTGAAGAAGAGATTTATCTGAAAAGTGTGAAGGAAATGATCAGATGGAGTGTTGAAAGAGATGATCACCTAATTCTCATTTCGGAAGAAGGCGGCGAGTTAACCGGGTACACGAGCGTCCATTTCTTGCCTTACCTTTTCATGGGTAAGCCGGAAGGGTACGTTGGCGAGCTTTTTGTGAAGACTGCCTGGCGAGGAAAGGGATTTGGCAGTGAACTTCTAAGAAGAGCCATAAATGAAGCGAGGGAAAGAGGTTGCTGTCGTATCAGACTGATAAACATTAGAGACAGAGAATCATATAGACGTGGCTTTTATGCGAAACAGGGGTGGCAAGAGAGAACCGATGCAGCCGACTTCATGATGAAACTTGATTGAGATAACCCGCAGATTCGAAATGAACGAAGCAGTGACAATATTCATTGTCAAGCAGGGAAACTTGAACCACCGAAGTTGAAAGGACGATAACGCTGACTCTACCAGAAAGAAAACGGGGGAAACCCGTGGGCGATGAAATCAAGTGGTGGACTTTCTCTGATTGTTTCTTGATCCCACCCCAACAATCAATCTATCCTGCGCTCTTCTCAAGAGCGATTCCTTCGGCAAAACCCTTTCATTTTGCCTCAAAGAAATAGTTTATAATTTATGAGGAAGGTGATCGTGTGATAAGTCCGGAGGCTTTTGAGAAACTCCTGGCGAAAGTGGGCTTGTTGTGCCTGGCGATTGCTTTGCTCCTATTCATTTTCCGGAAGGCAGGTCTCAGTCTGGGAAGGCTTCCGGGAGATATTCATGTAAGCCGAGATGGTTTTGAGTTCTGGTTTCCAATCACTTCGGGGTTTATTGTCAGTGTATGTATTACGGGAATGTTGTGGCTCTGGAAATTCATCAGCAAGTTCTTTTGAATCACGGAGGATGAATGAATACAGTTTATTTGAGAGTAAATTCAGAGGAACCGGATGAGTTCAGACTGAAAAAAGCAGCGAGATTTATCAGGGAAGGTGAGTTGGTTGTCTTCCCAACGGAGACGGTATACGGGTTGGGCGCCAACGCCCTAGATGAATCTGCAATTTCGAAAATCTACCATGCAAAGGGAAGACCGCAGGACAATCCGCTGATTGTTCATGTTTCCAGTCGTGAAATGGTCGCCGATCTTGTTTTGCAGAATCTCAGCGAGTACTCAGCTTTGATGGACACTGTTTGGCCAGGCCCAGTAACTCTCATTTTCAGGAAGAGAAAAAGAATCCCTGACTCGGTAACGGCTGGGCTTGACACGGTCGCCATCAGGTTTCCGTCTCATCCGGTAGCTTCTAAGCTTATCGAGCTTTCTTGTGTCCCAGTTGCTGCTCCCAGCGCCAACTTGTCGGGAAAGCCCAGTCCAACCAGGGAAGAACATGTAGTAGAAGACATGGATGGGAGAGTCAGCTGTATTATCCTTTCGGGGTCGACAGTCTTCGGTCTAGAATCGACTATCATAGATCTTTCGAGGGAAAGACCTGTTCTTTTGAGACCCGGGCCGATAGATCCAGATCAGCTCAAATGCGTACTTCCAGATCTACAAATACCGGGCTTTGCATCTGGCCGGGAGCAGTATCTCGGTGATCCTTTGTCTCCTGGCTTGAAGTATCGTCACTACTCACCTGACATTCCTTTGATACTTGTGGAAGGCGAGTTGGGTTTGGTAGTCAGCAAAGTGGGGATCATCGCCGGAAGGAAGAGCTCACTTGTGCTCTGTTCCGAAGAGCTCCGGGACTATTATCCCGTTCAAGTAAAGAAGGTGGTTCTCGGTTCGAGAAGTAACCTTCTTGAAGTCGCATCAAATCTCTTCAAAGAGCTCAGAAATAAGGAGAACATGAGCTTCTCTCAAATTATAGCGGAGCCTTTCCCGGAAACGGGAGTCGGTCTCGCAATAATGAATAGACTCAGGAAAGCAGCCTGGAAAATCGAAAGAGTTTAGACGTAGCAAGTTGGAGAGTGATTTGTTTGAAAGGAAGACTCAAAGATATTTCTGGAGAGATCTTTGTAGTACTCGGTACAATACTGGTGGCGCTTGCCTTCTTTATGGTCTTTACCTGGGGTGACAAAGCGGTAGTGATGACTGAGATTACCGTCATAAAAAAGATAGACAATTCAAGCGCGGGAAATTCCGACTACAGAATAATCTCCGAGTCAGGCGAGGAATTCACAGTGAGAAACGCAGAAAGCCAGGGCTTTTATGCTGCGTCTAAGGTCTTCAGGATGCTAGAAGTGGGAAGGACGTATCAGGTTCTTGTCACAGGAAGAAGGATTCCCCTGTTTTCTATAAAGAGAAACATCATAGAGGCGATCCCCTCCCAGTAATCTACTAGAAGGAAAAACCATTTTTCAGAAGATCAACACAAGTCCTTGTAACGGAAGGATCGTAAAGAGTTCCGGCTCCGGATGTGATTTCCTCTATTGCGACATTCAGTCCAAGAGCAGGTCTGTATGGTCTATGTGATGAAATTGCTTCCACAACATCTGAAACGGCAATTATTCTTGCCGGTAGAGATATTTCTTCACCTTTCAATCGGTTTGGATAACCGGAACCGTCCATTCTTTCGTGGTGTTGAATAACATATTCTGCAATCGGGAAACCGAACTCGATCTCCCCTAATACTTCACAACCAAGTCGTGGATGCTCCTTGATCATTTCCATTTCTATTTTATTGAGTCTACCTGGCTTACTTAGAATCTCTGAAGGGATCCAAAGCTTACCAATGTCATGGAGGAGCCCGCTTATTCTGATGTTTTCGCAAAGCTTTCTCTCAAGTCCCATTTTTCTAGATACTGCTTCAGCGAGGAGTCCAACTCTTCTTTGATGATCGGAGGTATAAGGATCTCTGATTTCAGTGATCTTCGAAAGAGCATTCACAGTACTCTTGAAAGTGTTTTCGAGTCTTTCTTTGCTTTCTTCGATCTCGATCTTTGCAGCCTTAAGATCCGTTATATCGGAGATGAAACCCTCTACGAACGACTGATCTTCAGCTGGGTTTTTGATTACTTTCCCCCTTTCCAGTACGTGTTTGACAATGCCTGACTTGGTCACTATTCTATACTCAATCTCATAATGATCGTCTCTGGTAAAAGACTCCTGTATACTTTTCCAGACTTTTTCTCTGTCTTCCGAAAAGATGAGATCCGCATATGACAGTTTTTTGTTTCCAATTATTTCTTCCGGTCTATAGCCTGCAAGATCAACCAATCCCCCACTGAGAACTTCCATAGTCCAGTCTTTGTCGTTCTTGCATCGGAAGGCAATCCCGGGAAGGTTTGAAAACAGCCTATCTAGATCTAATTTGCTCTTCTTCAGGTCCTTTCTCGCTTCAGATGATTCGTCAAAGTCATTGTAGACGATGGCGATAACATTTGAAGAAAGTCTGGAAATCGATACATCTCTCCAAATCTCGCTTCTTGTTTCTGGATTATGTTTCGATCCAATTTGAAGTGGAATGCCCGTTTCGTTTACTCTACGAACTCCGCCCATTACACTGAATTCCCGGGCCGGAGGAAACACGTGTTCAAGGTCCATTCCAATGGCAGCTTCTCTCGTAAGACCTTCAGTTTCAAGCGCAGCTGAATTTGCATCGATCACTTTGCAGCGTCCCTCGAATGTCAACTCACACAGAATAATTCCGTTCCTTAGAAGCGATAAGAAATCACGGTAGCCATCGATATTCATGAAACTAATCTTGTCGAACGCTTCTCCAGAACTTCTTTCGACTTTAGGTCTCGAGTTTTAAACATTCATTTTCATCTCCCGATAAATGAATATTCAATCTTAACATCAATAGGTTACCGTGCAGAGTGGTCGACACAGTTCAACTAGATTAATTTCAAGGTTTGCGAATCACTGCGCTCTTCAAAGATTTGACCGATCCTTTGAAGCCAGTCATACTGTCGGAAGAAAGCATCGAATCAACTATGGCCTCAACGCAGGCCCATGTGGAAGCCCTGAATATCTCGCTAATCGTATTCTCATTTTTCATCAATCGCTGATCGCTCAAAGAGTACTCCCTCGCAGTACTGAAAGCAAGAGAGATATCACCGCTTCCGTGATGTCCGGGAGCTCCAAGCAAGCCTATGGCAAGACTCATATGTCGCGAGACCCGCTTCAGCTGATGGGGCATCAAGGGAAGGTCGGTGCCAAGAATCATGATCAGGGATCCGGCACCTTGAGCTGAACTACCACTGTCGTTAGACAACTCTAGCGAAGGTATTCTAAGATCGGAAGATCTCCCGAAATTCGATAGGACAATCGCCCCCACGGTGTACTTCCTCCCATCGAATTCAATAATCCTGGATGAAGATCCTATTCCCCCCTTATACCCGAAACAGATCATTCCAGTTCCTGCTCCGCAACTACCAAGAGCAAAGTCTTTTCTTGCATCCATTACAGCTTTAGATACCATCTCTTCTCTGATAGATAGTGAGCGAATATCACTGAGGAACCCATCGTTGCACTCCATTACAACAACATTTAAGGATGCCATTTCAGGATTGTCTTCAAGTGCTAGTTTCGCTGCTCCCTGCTGGACAGCCCCTATCGACAGAGTATTTGTGAGAAAGATGTCACTCTCCACAGTCCCGAGCTCCTCTATCTGCACAAGGCCCATCGATTTCCCATAACCGTTGAAAACGCTGCACGCCGCTGGAATCGGAGATCTATATACCCCAGAAATCCTTACGACGCTTATGCCGGTACGCAAACATCTTGGCGCGTCTTCAATCAAAGTGAAATGTCCTACCTCTATTCCTTCAAGATCAGTAATCTTGTTCAACGGACCTGTCTCATAAGCATCGGGTGGGCTAACCAGTTCTCTAAACCTCATTTCTACACTTATCTTTCGATAATCGACAAAGGATCCTGCCTGGATATCAGATACCTTTCCATTGCAAGACCAGAAAACAAGACAATTAGTATCATTATAAAGATTCTAAGAAAAACCTTGGCTGCCACGAATGATGAAATGTACACTCCAGACAGGAAAAATGCCCCGAATATACTCCAGCTAATTGTTCCCAGGAGAAACCCGATTGTGGCTCCTGAAAATAGCACTAAAATCAACTCCCCGAAAAGCAGCAGAGCTATTTCACCCCTTCCCTGACCAATAATGTTCCTAATAGCGAGCTCTCTTCGTCTTCCCAGAACTATCCTTGTAACAGTGACGATAGCAATAATGACAACTACGAAGAATTGAAGATATATGATAATCGAGGTTATGAGATTCATGAACTGACTCTCCTTGAGAATCTTAGCTTCGAATGAGCGACGATCTACAACCTCAACTACACCGGCTTCAGAAGCAAATAACCTGATTTCCTCAACCAGATCATCCCCAGCGTGAAAAATCAATAGCCCCTCGGCAGCAACTTCTTCTTCCACAACGATACCGGAGAGACCGTAAAGGGACGGAAGCACAACCGGTGAAGAATTGCCATAGCCGTTAACCTCTCCGCTATTTATTAGATCGAACAGGCCCTTGCTGACATAGAATGCGTTTTCTGAAGTACCTCCCACAAGTGTCGGCACAAGCTCTGAATCCTTCGATGAAACAACGGGAATGAAGATCTCTGTGGTTCCAAAGATAAGCTTCACATCTAGGTTTAAAAGTGAAGCGGGAAGTACAGCCCTGGATCGGGAAACAATCTCTTCTGGCAGTTCAATATCACCACTTTCCGTAGTTTGGACATAAGAACAACTATCGAAGAACCGACCACTATCGCGGATAGTATCGGTAAGCGAGGAAAGCAATGATCCGAAAAGCGTAACGAGAAGGGCAAAAACTATTATGTTTACAAATAGGGATCTATAGCCGTCGCTTCTCAGCGGAAATCGAAGCCACGGCAAACTTATGTTCTTAAATCTATTCTTTAGTATCCCTTTCTTCTTTTCCCAGCTCTTTAGAAGTCCCACAAGATCTCGACTCAGGTGACTCCCGATCAAAACTTGAGTGAATACAACAGTTATTGCTGGAATAACTAGTGTCCATATCGTAGAGACAAAGATATCGCCGACAAACAGACCGTTGGGCTCGAAAAATCGAGTCTCTAGATATGAAACAAGAATCCTTCCCGCAAAGAGACCAATAATCCAACCGGCGGCACACTGGTATACGGATTCAAAGAAAAGTCTCGCACCGAGGCTCGCTGGTGAATGGCCAATTGCGGCCAGAATACCGTATTCCTTTTTTCTTTCACGAATGCTGACCGAGTTAAGCATTGTAAGTCCAATTATAAACACAAGAGCAACGCAGAGATTGCACAGGAGGACTCCCAGGTAGTAACCGGAATAACTTCTTTCTATATTCTCTCTTGAAGAGATGGGACCTTGAACCCCTACTTTGAGTTCTTCACCGGCTATTCTTGACCTCAACTCACTTTCGACCGCTATTGAAAAACCTCTTTCCGAAAGCACTATGAATCCATATGCCCCTTTTCCTCCTGAAATCCCGGACGGACCGATTCCAAAAACCGAAGGGCCTTTAAGTGCAGCAACAACATTATACAGCCCTGTGCTCGCCGTCTCGAAGATCTCCTCGTACACTAGTCCTATACCGACTCCGGAGGCCTTTAAGAACGAGTCGGAAACCATTATTTCATTTGTTTTAGGGGAGAAAATCCTTCCGTCTACTATGTAAGACTGGCTCAGCTGCAAAATCCGTGCAATGTCGGTTTGCTTTATTCCGTAAACAGGAAAATTCGCTCTCGCGCTTCCAAAAAGATTGTAACCAAGATAAGCGATATCTACCTGGATCACATCTGAAATGCCTGATACGTCTGCAAAAATCTCTTTGAGGCTGTCATCGATCTCTTCTTTTCTACCGGTATCGGAAAGGTACTGCACAGTAATCCAGTTTTCGTTGATCTTCGAGATCCTGCTTCTGGTCTCTCCAAAAGAGAGAAATATCGAGCTCAAAACGATACTTACAGCGACGCCTAAAGCAACAACAAATATGAAGACTAGAATTCTCCCGGGCCTTCTCCTGAAATAAAGCCAAATGTACTTAAGCATTCACAGTATCCTCGTATACCTGCCCGTTTTCAACTTTGATCCTTCTCTTAAAATCACCGATAATTTCCGCTGAGTGAGAGACCAAGACTAGAGTCGCTCCTGATTTCGAGCAGTAAGATCTCAACAGGTTGATTACTTTTCGACCGTTTTCATCATCGAGTGAAGCGGTCGGTTCATCGGCAAAAACGACCTTAGGATTTCCTATCAAAGCTCTCGCTACAGCTACCCTTTGGCTCTGCCCCACTGAGAGTTCATAAGGAAACCTCTTCAGCAAGTCATCAAGTCCAAGCGCAGTAGTAATCTCCTCGACTCTCCTTTTGATTCTTCGTTTATCTCTTATAGGGATCAGGATGTTTTCTCTCACAGTTAAATGATTAATCAAGAAGTGTTCCTGAAAGACAAAACCAAACTCCTTCCGCCTTAATTCCGCCTTTGCCGATGGAGTAAGAGCGGTGATTTCCTTACCTTCATATTTAACTTCGCCGCGACTTGGCTCTTTCAGAGTACTCATGATGAAGAGAAGGGAAGACTTTCCTGAACCGGAAGGGCCGAAAACTCCTACCTCTTCTCCTTGTTCTATAATTAGGTTTGTTGATTTTAGCGCTGCCAGAGCTTGTTTCTTTGTTTCATATATCAGTGCGACTTCCTTGAGTTCGAACATTCTTCTTCCTCCTTAAGAGAAGACCTTGTCTTGATTATCCCACAAACGTCATTTGATGACAAAGCTTGGTGAATACGGAATGAACGGAAACAAATCGAAACAAATTAACGGCAGGTATTGACGATTAAAGTTGCAAGAGTACTTTGGTGATTACTAGAAGAGGCACTTGTATGATATATACTTTTTCTAAGCGGAGGTGAAGCGATGAAAATTATGATAGACATAGATGATATTCTCACAAACTTCAATCTTGCATTTCTTAGAATTGCCCATGAAATGTATGATGAAGTACCGATCGAAGTCGAAGTCAAGATCTGGGATTTCTGGAAAAGCGTGCCCAACTTGACGCTTGAAATGGAAGAAAGGGTCTGGGAAAGGATTAGAAACACACCAAACTTTTACGAATCACTACCTTCATACGCAAGCGATGAAGATCTTAGGAGATTAGGAGAACTAATAGCCGAAGGTCAGCATGAGGTCTACTTCATTACTTCTCGCTTTCCCACCAAAGGGAGAAATGTTCAGACCCAATCTCAAAGATGGATTCAGGAAGAGATTGGTCAACCAGTTTCGGTAATAGTCAGTTCAAGAAAGGGCGAACTATGCGAAGTACTTGGCATTGAATTCGCGGTCGACGACGCCCCTCATCACATAGAGAACCTACTTGATCACGGGATCAATACATACATAATGGACTGGCCGTACAACAGACATATAGACCACAGACTCCGGGTCAAGAGCCTTGGCGAATTTCTCGATAGCGTTTTGATCTAATACTCAGGAGGTTAAGTGTATGAAGAAAGTATTCATCGCTCTTCTATTAATGCTTTTCGTAACACCAATCTGCCTTTCGTCAGCTGTCTGGGAGGATCAAGTAGTCTATTTTTTAATGATTGACCGGTTTTCAAATGGTGACCCATCCAACGACGACATGGGATTAGGAGAGGCTGGTAGTGACAACTCAAGATACAATGGTGGGGACTTGAAGGGAATAATCGATAAGCTAGATTATATCAAAGGACTCGGCGCGACTGCAATCTGGATTACGCCTCCCGTTGCCAACCAGTGGTGGAATCCTTGGGTCAACTACGGTGGCTACCACGGTTACTGGGCGAGAGATTTCAAAAGGATCGATGAACATTTCGGCGACATAGCTCTATATAAGGAGCTGGTAGAAAAAGCCCATGAGAAAGGTCTGCTAGTAATACAGGATATAGTTCCTAATCACGTGGGTGACTATTTTAGATTCGTGGACGGCGAATTCGAAATGAATTCAGGAAGCATTCCATCGGATTCTCCGGAGCAATACCCCTTCTCTCTGAACAATTTTGTGGAGCACAGAGACGAGAACATATATCACTGGACACCTGACATATCTGATTTCAACGACCAGGATCAGAAGTTCAACTATCAGATGTCGGGACTCGATGACTTGAACACGGAAAACCCTTCAGTAATCTCTGCGTTGAAGGATTCTTATACTTTCTGGATAGATGAGGCTGACATCGATGGATTCAGAATAGACACCGTGATCTACGTGCCCCACGAATTCTGGAGGGAATTCTTGAATGGAGAGTCAGGTGTTTACGAAATCGCCAGCAAGAACGGCAAATTGAACTTCCTGACATTTGGTGAAGCCTGGGTAAGAAGCGACCCATTTGAAGACACTGGAGAAAGAGTTATTGGGGAGTTCTTCGAATCTGGCATGAATGCAATGCTCGATTTTCCGCTGAATATTGAGCTCCGAAGTGTTTTCAAGGAGGGAAAACCTACTGCCAATTTGGGGTACAGACTCGAGACAAGGCAGAGTTATTTCAACCACACTAGACTCTTAACCTTCATAGATAATCATGATATGGAGAGGTTTCTTAAGGGAGCGGGATTAGCAAGCCTCAAGCAGGCGCTGGCCTTCATCTTCACTGTTCCTGGGATACCAGTTGTGTATTACGGTACGGAACAGGGCTTCGTTGAAACAAGAGCGGCAATGTTTGAAGACGGCTTCCAATCTGGCGGATTGAACCACTTTGAAACGCAATCTGAGTTATATAAGTACACGAGCGATTTGGCCAAACTCAGGCTTGAGCATCCTGCATTAAGATACGGAAGAGTTGAAGTCCTGAAATCCGATCCCAATGGGCCCGGGATCTTTGCTTACAGCCTGGAGCATGGCAACGAAAAAATCTACGTCATAATGAACACTGCAGGTGAGCGGCGGATTCTAGCAAACATGGAGTCAGGCTTGGCTGAGGGTCAGGTAATTCAGCCGGTTTACACCTTCAACTCGCTTTCGAAAAGCTATACGGTAGATAAGGACGGAAAACTCTTAATGACAATGAATCCCCGCTCAGTATATGTTGGCATGGCTTCAGAGGAATATCAATCGGTTGATTCCCCCGAAATCCAGTTCAATGCCAATCTAGAATATGCTCAGAAGATTGCTTCGACATATACGATCACAGGAACTGCCTCAGGAGCTTCTTCTGCAAGGATAATCTTTGATGCAAGGATTGAGGAGGCCGAAGATATAGAAATCGAAGATGGACAGTGGTCTTACGAGTGGGACATATCGAAGTTCGATCCTGGAATTCACTCGATTCTCTTTAAAGTTTACGGAAGAACGAAAAGGGAGTCAATTTACAGTGAGGACTATACAGTTGTTCTCGACATACCGGAACTGCTCTTGTCTTCGCTTTCCGATCCAGAAGGAGACGACAAAGGACCGGAGGGAAGATACGAGTATCCAACGGATATCTCTTTCAAGAATCAGATGGACCTGTTGGGAGTTGAATTGAGACAGATAGGAGCATCGCTTTCTCTTAACATGAGAATCAAGGATTTGACTGACACGTGGGGACCACAAAACGGATTCGATCATGTCACTTTCCAGATATTCATCGATGATCCCCACAAGACTGGTTCAACGGTCCTGCCTTTTTTGAATGCAACTATGCCGGCCGGACTTGACTGGGATTATTTCATCTTTGCAAACGGTTGGTCGATTGTTGCGTATTCTGCAGAAGGAAGCGGCCCCAAGTCATTCGGCACAGCAATATCTCCAACTCCTCTTGTACAGACAAACAAAATGAAGAGCGAGGTAGTACTAAGGATTCCCGGTGAAACCATCGGGAGACCAGAAAGCCTAAATGGATTCAAAGTATACATAACAACCTGGGATTTCGATGGTATCGAAGCCGTTTACCGGGACATCTATCCAGAACCTAAGAGCTACCATTTCGGAGGCGGTAGTAAGGAGGATCCGTATATAATGGATGACATACTGCTAAAGATAGGGGAAAGCGACTAGATTTAAAAATCGCAGAGCAGAACATCTTGGAGGCAGATATGTTCTTCACCTTAGTGGTGATTATTGCAGTTATAGTCGTTGCATTTCTCATAAAAGGTTTAAGCGAGAAAGATGAAGTAGCAAAGAGAGAAGAGGAACGGGAAATCTCTTTCAGTCAGCATGCCGTTCAAAGAATGGATGAAAGAGGAATCGAAACGGATAGGGTAATTAGAGTCCTTGAAGAAGGCATAAGGGTACAGATAGCAAACTACAACAGACTGAAAGTGTCGGACGATGAAATGACGGTTATACTGGAAAAGAGGCTTAATAATTTTGAAGTGATCACGGTATATTGGAATGATGATGATCACGAAGATACGGACTTTATTCCTTGATTAAGCTTCCACTTACCATATTCAGGGAGGCGCTTTAGCTCTATCTCGTGAATAATTAGAAGCACTTACATCCAGAGAAATACAAGAAATGGAGACAGTGATGGAAGACAATACGGAAATCAAAGATAGAGTTGTTGAGTTGCTGACGGAATACATGTCGGTTCCAGAAAGCGATCTTTCCCTAAAGATAACTTATCTGAATAAAGCTATCTCCAGCCTTAATCATCAGGGAAATACACTTGCCGCCCACGGAATCGTTGAAAGGGAGATAAGAAGATTCGATAATTGTGATTCTTTGGAAATGGCAGTGCTTTTGAACTCCATGATTAAACTGAGTGCGCTTGTAGGAGATTTCGCGGGCGCAGTCGAGTATTCCAGAAGGGCTCAGACAATCTGCAGAGAAAAAGAGGAAGAGGGATTGCTAACCAGAGTCTTGATTAACACCTCAGGGATCTACTTCAAAATGAAAGAGTATGATAAGGCTTTTTCGAATGCGAACAAAGCGCTGCAAATGGCCAGAAAAAATGGTGACGAGACTAATACAGCCTGTTGTTTGAACAATATTGCGGTGATTCTTGAGAACTCGGAAACTGGTAAATCTGGAATTCCGTATCTTGAAGAAGCGATTTTAATCAAAGAGAAGAACAACATGAAGGATGAATTGCCCAACAGCTATTTGAATCTGGCAGAGCTCTATTACGATTCGGGAAAGAAGAAAGAGGCCTCTGAATTACTCCAAAGAGCAACTACTATGGCAAGGGAAAACGGGGATGAGCGAGCTCTGACAGAGACAATGAAGTACAGGGCACGCTTTTTGAAGGCCGAAGGTGAGCTCTTCTCAGCACTGGAGCTGTTGACAGGAGTAAGCGAGTATCACCAAAAAAACGGAAACAATACGGAGCTGCTAGACGTACTGAATGAGATCTCTTCAATACATGAGTTAATGGGTAATGCGAATGAAGCTTTGCAAACATTCAAACTGATAACGGAACTGAATCGTACAATATTCAAAGAAGAACAAGCGCGTTCATTAGCACAACTCGAGTCATCTTTCGAAGCAAGAGAAAACCTCAGAGAAATGCGTTCTCTTCTTGAGCAGAACAGTGAACTCAGAAAAGTCAATGAAGAAATTTCAGAGAAGAACAACGAACTGCATGACATGAAACGCAGGCTTGAGAAAACCAATAAGCTTCTCGAAAGGCAGGCCGAAACCGATTCGCTAACCGGTTTGCTTAACCATAGAAAGATGCGGACTACAATGGAAAACGAAATCGCAAGAGCAGAGAGATACGGCACTCCTCTTACGATGATAATGATCGATCTGGACAACTTCAAATTCGTGAACGACTCATATGGTCATCTAAAGGGTGATGAGGTTCTTTCGGAAATTGGAAGAATCATCAAGTCTTCTATTAGAAAAAATGATTTTGCCTTCAGGTATGGAGGAGAAGAGTTCCTCGTTCTGCTGCCGTTAGCTGATCTAGACAAGGCAACCGAAGTCTATTCAAGGTTGAAGGAATCCTTTCGCCAAGAACTGGAGATAACGGTTTCATTCAGTGCAGGTGCAAGAGAGTGGAATGGCGAGTCGGCAGACAAATACATTGCCGTTGTGGATAAGCTACTCTATGAAGCCAAAACAAAGGGAAAGGACAGATTGGAAACAAGCCAGGCTACTTCTTGAAAAGGGTGGATGAGATGGATCATATAAAACAGGAAAAGAGTTTTGCAGACTTGTATGAAGAATATCTGTCCAAAGATGAATCGGAGTTTGATTCGAGAATTTCGCTTCTCAAAAGGATTCAGAGATCCCTCGTTGATTCTGGAGAAACCCAGATTGCGTTTGAAATTGTTGGCAGAGAGTTGGAAAAAATCGGGAATCAATGCAGTTCTGAACTTGGCTTTGTCTATAATTCAATGATAAGAATTAGCTGTCAATCAGGCGAGTTTTCGAAGGCTCTGGAGTATGCTGCCAGCGCGATATCTGTCTTTGATGAGCTTGGGGATGATTCACGATTGCCTATGATCTATAACAACATTGCCGGCGTATACCTCAAAATGGGAGAATTCGAGACTTCTCTCGAATATATTGATAAAGCTATCGATCTCTCTCAGAGAAATAATGACAATCACTCTCTCGCCAAATATCTCAACAACAAGGGAATCGCAGTTGAGAATATTAAAGGTGATGGTTCAGGAGCGGTATTTATCGAGAAGGCCATTGAGCTCAAAGAAGAGAACTCACTCAAAAGTGACCTACCCAACAGCTACATGAATCTTGCTGATATTTATACGTACACGGGCAAAGAGGATGAAGCACATTATCTTCTGAAAAGAGCTAGAGAGGTTGCCAACGAGATTGAAGATGAGTTTTCTCTTGCAGAAGTCTGCCGTTATGAGGCGAACTATTACAGAGCTATTGGTGAATTAGGTTCGGCCCTAGAGTCCCTGAACACTTCTCTCGAATATCACAAATCAAAAGGCAACAAATCGGAGATTCTTCAGAGACTTACAGTCATTTCAGAGATACAGGAGATTGTAGGTGACGTTGAAGGAGCTCTGGAAACCCATAGAGAAATATCTAAGCTGAACGCAGAGATTTTCAAAGAAGAGGAAGCGAGAATGGTCGCAAAGTTGCGATCATCCTTCTCCACGATGCAAAAACTCAAAGAAATCGAAAGTATGGCAAAGAGAAATCGACAACTCGATGAAGCGAACAGATTGATAGTCCAAAAGAACGAAGAACTATTAGAAATGCAAAGTCAGCTTTCATCGGCAAATCAGTTGTTGAAGGAAAGGGCTGAAACCGACTCGCTGACTGGGCTGATGAATCAAAAGAAGATGTTTGAAATAGTTGAGTACGAGATCAATAGAGCCAAGAGATATGGCAACAGGTTATCCGTAATCATGCTGGATATTGATGATTTTAAAGTCATCAATGATACTTTCGGTCATCAGAAGGGTGATGAAATTCTCGAATCTCTTTCCTCGCTTATTATATCCAGTATCAGGAAGATTGATTATGCCTTTCGGTATGGGGGAGAGGAATTCGTTATTTTGCTTCCTTCAACAGGAGTTGAGGGAGCTTTTTCCACTGCGCAGAGAATAAGTGAGTCACTGAAGAGAACTAACGAAATACCTGTGACCATTAGCATTGGAGTTGCCGAATGGAGTGACGAATCGGTTAATGATCTCTTGCTTGAAGTTGATACTTTGATGTATGAAGCAAAGAACACAGGAAAGAACAGGATCGTGTCCCGCTGAAGATCTGAAATGCACTTTGCTTTGCGAGATGTCAAGCGAAATCTGCTTATGAAATGTCATGATATAGGGCAGGAGGGACAGAAAGTTTCATCAAAATGAGTTTTGCGTTTCAACGACTTAGAAAGAAGTGCATGAATCTCCTAAAGTCTGAACTTGATTCTTTGAAAACCCCAGTTACCATGAAATCGGTTAGTCACTCTGCATAGACGAATCGAGGAGTCTCTTGGAGACGCTTCGCTCTGATTATTTGTTCAGCTGCCGACGGTTGGTCAGCGTTGGTTATATAGATACCATTTGAAAGGCAGAGAATCCATGAAGACAACGACCGACAGGAACTACAGTGCGTAATAAAGTAAGGCTCAAGCTATTCTTTGAAGCCGACCGATTTCGAAGGACCATGCTGGGCATTGAGAAGCCAGAAATACTGGGATCCTTTGGCGGGTCTTCTTTGCCCAGTTTTATGGAAAGAATCTCCCTTGATTCGAAGAAAAGTCAGATGATTCCATAAGAGTGTTTACATTGCAAGCTTTTTTGCCAGGGATAAGATTTTTCCCCAATCTGCATTGACTTTTTGTTACTTATCCACAATGATAATTTTCAACAATCATCCAATTTGGAGGAGAAAAAATGAGAGTCCTATTTCTTGGAACTGCAGCTTACGAAGGACATCCGAACGTATTCTGTGATTGCGACAATTGCAGAAAGGTCAGAGAGGCCGGTCCAGACAACTTCCGTTTGACCTCGGCCGTTCTTGTTAATGATGACCTGTTGATTGATTTTGGGCCAAACATTATGGCCGGCGCTCAAAAGACCGGGAGCACACTTTTCAATGTCAGAACTCTTCTGATAACTCATTCTCATTCAGACCATCTATATCTGCCTAACTTTGGTTACAGAATGGACAGATACAATGCTTCTTATGAAAGACTTTCTCCGATGAGTGTGCTAGCGAATTCGACTGTTCTGTCGTTGATTTCGGATTCAGTGTACTTTGATCCCGACAAAACTATTTTGTTAATTGCAGAAGCTTACAAAGAAACTGTGCTTAACGATTACAGCGTGATACCTATTCCCGCTGTCCACAAAGTGAAGGAAGGTGAACAGGCTCTGTTATTCTTGATTAAGAAGAAGGGTAAATCCTTCTTCTATGCCACAGATACAGGCCCTTTAGATGAATTTTCACTAAGACTGATAAAGAGTTTCTTGGACTCTCCTTTGGATCTAGTAGCGATAGATTCAACCCTTGGATTCATGAAAGAGGTCACATTCCCCTATCATCAAACTGCAGAACAGGTTGTCTCGACAGTGGAAACAATGAGAAGAAACGGAATAATGGACGACAGAACCAAGATTTACGCGCACCACTTCTCCCACTATCCTAATCCAACGCAGAGTGAACTCGAACAGTTCTACGTTCGCTTCGGAATTGCTGTCGCATATGATGGTCTTTCATTGGAAATATAGACTGTATGTCCCAAAGAATCACAGAAGATCTCTCGAATCATTCCGTTCTTTCAATTTAGATAATACTCAATCTGTTCAGCTAATACCAAACAAAAGGCCCTCTGGTAAAGACTTCGAGAGAAGTCAATCCAGGCCTTTTGCCAGCCTTCCCGAGACTTCTCCTAGCAGTATTTGTAACCTCCTGTCAGGGAGTGAATCTAAGAAAAGTGACGGTTGTCATCGACCCCGAGATCGTGTATCAAAGCTATGCGGAACATAATAGAAGAAGAACTACCTCATGACATTGCCCGAAGCTCTCCTTGCCTAATGCTTGACTCCTCAATTAACTACGCAAATGATCCAGGACAATATAAGTCTTATTGAAATAAATGCAAAATTACGTCCCACAATTCTTTTGAACACAGTTTACTCTTCGGCGGAATTTGGCTCTCAAATAACGTGCCGCTGAGACTTCTCTCCTTCTAAGCAGAATGCTCTCAACGGGCACGATAGTGAATACAGCAATCACTATTTCAGTCGTACCTTTGATGCTAAAAGAGGAAAACATTACCTAGGGATCTCATGGATCCCCTTGAATACTCTCACATCATCCCTTTGAAGAAGTCTCGACAGTAATTCACTTTCACTCAAATTGCCAAATGTATATTCGAGGAAGCTGTGAATAATGTCGTAGAGATAGTATTCGCCACCGCTCTTCATAAAACTACCAGTGAAGTCAAGAAAATGAGCTAACGGCGACAGATGATCTAGCATTGCAAAATCCGGATGCCTGGCTTCGGAGATCTTTATATGTAAGGGAGGAAAAACACTGTTTTCAATCAGATCCGATATCCTTCCCGATTCTTCTCGGAATTTCCACTCATCGGTTTCAATAATAAGTGAAGGTATTCCAATACCCTCTTCAATCTCATTGTCATTGAGCATGAAAAGCGCTGGATCGTATGAAAGCAAAGCCTTTATTCGACTGCCATCAAATGACGCAAAGTGTACAACTCCGCCACCTCCAGAGTGACCAAATGCAGCAACTCTGTCAAGATCAAATATACCCGCCAGCTGATGTTCACTTTCGTTCAATTTGGACAAACTGTCTATTACAAAAGACAGATCATCAGCCATCAACTCCATAGAAAGCCTGGCACCTTCTTCAAATGTCTCAGCTCCAGGAAGATCGAGCACTCTATCTCTACTGAAGTGAAACTGACTACCGTCGGAAAATTCCACGACTGATGCGGCATACGGATGCTCAATACCTACCACGACAAAACCTCTGCTAGCCAAATACTCCGCGAATGAAAAATACAAGGGAACTATAGCCGGCATCCCTGGAGATAAGATTACTACCGGTAGATTATTTGCATCGGCCGAAGGAGCCGCGCCAATAAATGAATTAGTTTTGACGGCTCTCAAATGCTGAAACAGTATGGGTGGAAGATTATAATTATCGGCGAGGCTGTTCACAAAAAGCGAATGGCTCCTGAACCATGGGCTTCTTCTCTTACCCGACGTATCATCCGAGGGATACCATATATCAATCACGAGCCTGCGGGTCATTTCTCCGCCGGAAAATGGGTCGATTCTGCTGTTATCATCCAGCTCAATAATCTCGACTCCGACTTCGTACTTACCACCTGGGCCGGGAATCGTCGAAGTGGGAAAGAGGTATGCAAGGCTACCAATCAACACAAGTGAGAATAATCCAATAATCAAACCAATATCTACACTTCCATGAGTTTTTCTCAACACAATCACCTCTTTTCAATTATTACACACTGGTGGCGCCAAAACAGACCCCAGTGTGATCGAACGTTTGTCGACAAATACTCTTGTCTCTCCACATAGATTTAGGCCGCATAATGTTATAGTAAATTTTGAGGAAGATAGCCTTCTTCTGGGAGTGTGTTATGAGAAAAGCATTTTCAATTGTTTTCTTCATGGTATTATCTCTGACTTTGTTTGGACAGATGAAATACATATTCAGTGGCGATATCGATTACCCGCCTTTCGAATATGAGAACGAAAGAGGAATACCCGTTGGCTTCAACGTTGATATTATTCGGGCAATATCAAAGGCCCTCGATTTCGAGATTGAAATAGAACTCAGAACATGGGCAGGCGCTAGATCTGCACTTGAATCCGGTCAAATTGACGGTTTGCTGGGGATGTACTACTCAGAAGGCAGAAGTTTTCTCGTAGATTTCTCCAATCCACACACAATCCTTCATGGTTCAATCTTTTACAACAAACAAACCGAGGGATTTTCTTCTTTAAGTGATCTTAGAGAGTCCAAGGTGTCAGTGCAAAAGGGCGATTTGATGGATGAGCTTGTAACCAGTGAGGGAGTGGGTAGCGAAGTTGTGAGGGTTGAATCTCCTGAAATTGCATTGCGAATGCTTGAGAACGGCGAGGTCGATGCTGTACTTATGAATACTCTTCAGGGATTATTTCTCATCGAAGAGCTCTCGCTGATGAACGTAATGGCTTCTGAACATCCAGTCACACGTCTTGAATACTGTTTTGCCGTGAAACAGGGTGACTCCGAGCTGCTCTCTTTGTTGAATGAAGGACTCTCAATAATCTCTTCGACGGGCGAATACAGGCAGATCTTCAACAAGTGGTTCGGCAATATTAATGCTGAAGGCAGTAGCGGTGATATGCTCTATTGGCTCTTCGTCGCAATTCCCGTGGCAAGCGTTGTTTTCCTGATGCTGATTTTAATGTACTTCTGGAACAGAACTCTGAGAAGACAGGTAAGGGAGAAGACGGCTTCTCTGAGTGCAAAGCTTGAAGAGGAAAGATCTGTAAAAGCCCAGCTATCACTTTCAATGGAAAGATACAGATCGATGTCGGAGACGATTTCCGATTACTACTACGAGACTGAGTTCCCGAGCGATGGAAAGGATCCTGAGATCTGGAGAAGTGAATCATATGAAAGGATTAGCGGATACAGCCTTGATTCCCCGGAACCTAGAGAATTCAACTGGGAGACTATAATTCATCCCGAAGACCTGGATTGTTACAAACAGCATTTGGAAGAAGTGGGGTCGGGCAAAGAAGAAAGAATAGAGTACCGAATTATTAGAAGAGACGGAGCTCTGAGATGGGTTAGCGAGTTTTCAAAGCCGAAGTACTGTGGCGGAGGATCGAAAATTAAAGGGATCTGTGGAGCAGTTAGAGACATTACGGATGAGAAACTGGCAAAGGAAGAACTTGAAAGAACAAAGGACAAAGTGTCAAAACTCCATTTTGTCGCCCTCAAAATGGAGAAGTCAAATGAAGAGGACACTATATATCACTCAATAATCGATGCATCGGTTAATATATTGGGCATGGAGAAGTTCAGCCTATATCTCCTATATGACCAGGAGTTAGTGACACTCGAAAGCCAAGGAGAGGTGGCGTCCGTCCAGGGATACCTTTTCAGGAGCGGGGTACTAAGAGACTGCGTTGAAACTGGCAAATCCGCCTTTATTGAAAGCTCATCTATAAGAAAAGTTGTTCCCGACTGTAAAGACTCGGTTTCAATTGTTCCGATGAAAAGCATTGGTGCCCTAGTGTCTTACCATGATTCTCCAATGAAACAGGAAGAAATCAAGATGGTTGAGACCTTGATGGCCCATGCGGTTGAAGCGATTTGGAGAATCAGATCCGACAGGGAGATTCATTATGTGACATTTCACGACCAGCTTACCGCGCTGTACAACAGATCATTCTTCGAGGAAGAGATAGACAGGCTAAACGTGAAGCGTCAGATGCCGATAAGTATCGTGATGGGCGATGTAAATGGACTGAAAATCGTCAACGATGCCTTCGGGCATCTCGAAGGCGACCGACTTTTGAAAGCGGTTGCCGACTGCCTTAAATCTTCTGTAAGATCCGACGACATCATTGCTCGATGGGGAGGAGATGAATTCATAATGCTCCTTCCTCAAACCGATGCTCAGTCAGCAGAGTCTCTGGTTAACAGGATTAAAAAGGCTTTGAATCAGGTAACTGGTTTCAGCCTTCCAATCAGTGTCTCCTTTGGTATAGGAACCAAGTCCGACATCGACCAGGACTTCAGCGAAACCCTTGTGTCGGCAGAAGAAAAGATGTACAGGGATAAGCTCTTGAACAACATATCGATGAGGAACAAGACAGTTGAGGTCCTTGAGAGGAGTCTTCTCAACAAGAGCTATGAAACGGAAGAACGCACTGAGAGAATTAAGACAATAAGCAGAGACTTTGGAAAGTCTATCGGTTTGAATGAAGCTGAACTTGACAACCTCTTGCTCCTCGGCGCTCTCCATGATATTGGGAAGATTGCAGTTCCCGAAGAGATCCTTACCAAAGCCGGAAGTTTAACGGCCGAGGAATGGAAGAAGATTAAATCTCATCCGGAGGCTGGATTTAGGATAGCTCTTTCCTCACCTGAACTTATCGGGATAGCGGATGAAATTCTTAGTCATCATGAGTGGTGGGACGGTTCAGGTTATCCCAGGGGTCTTAAGGGTGAATCAATTCCACTCCTCGCCAGAATAATCTCCATCATTGATGCTTACGATGTTATGTTAAGCGGAAGACCATATAAGCATCCCGTTTCCTCTGAAGAGGCCGTTGAAGAACTAAGAACGTGCGCAGGAAAGCAGTTCGATCCCAATCTTGTAGATTCTTTTGTAAGTTTCTTGGGCCTAAAGAAACAGATTTCGATTAGCTGTTCGAAAGGAATCTGTCATACTGAGAAACAAGACTGATTTTTCGTCTTCTCCAAGGCGAAAAAATGAGTGTGTAGGTTATCCGAATGGACTGAAAAAGAAGCAACAGATAGGTCATGTGCTACTGCCAGTCAGAAGGTTTACTCTTGAATCAGTTGAAGAGTTTAGGGAAAATACAGTTTAGTCGCACGCTGCTTGGCAAGAGTGGTTAATTAAAAGTATCGGCTTTGGTCAGCAAAAGTTGAGTAAGAAGAGAAATTGTTTTCCATTTGCCTGGCGACTACTCATTAGTTGGCTTAGTACTTTCCAAGAGCCTCAGGTTTCTTCTGGCCTCCTTTATTCCCAGTTCTTTGAGTATGAACTTACCAAGAGCATACTCAAAGGGAAACCAGGATACATGTCCTACAGGCACAATATACCTCTTTGGTCTTCCGAAGGCTTCCCAAAGCTGTTTTCTAGTTTCTATGGGGAGAGTTTTGTCGAAAAAAGCCTCGATCATCGTTACTTTCTTTCTGTCACTGAAACGGGCATAGGCGAGAGGATCTATCTTGAACAAAGGATGAAGATCGGACTCGATCAGTTCGTTTGCACTTTTCATAAGCTTCACTGCACGAGCATCCTCTTCGAATCTAGCATTTAACTTCGCTTCGTCGTTGAGATAGCCCTCCTTTCCCGAGCCGCTCCTAAGTGAATTACGAATTGATTTCAATACCGGTGACTGCCATATTATTTTCGCAATATTACCTCCAACGGTCATCAATATCATGTCGTTTATTCTTTGATCGATAGCGTTTACGATCGTAGAGATCATTCCACCTAGGCAGTAACCAAAAAGGCAGTTGTTATCCCACCAGAGTTTCTCTTGTTGAAGGAGATCGATGGTTGTCATTGTATCCACAACTGCCTGCTCCCAGAAAACAATCAACCTTCTGAGATCAGGAGAAAAGAAGTCTTTTCCACTGGTTGAACCGGTTGCCGTTCGTGTATAATTTCCCGGAAGGATCATCACAGAAGCCTGCAAACCGGCGCTTGCAAGATGGCTTCCCATCCAGAACAAAAATGGGATATTTACCGTTCCCAGTCCATGAAGAATGATTATCGAGCCTACAGCTCTTTCTTTTGGTGAGAAATTGTAAATTTCAACGTTTTCTGTTCCCCTGATCTTGTTCCTGTAGAGAGATGGATACTTGATAATCGAACATCTATAGTGTTTCCCTTTGAAAATGTACCCGCTGGAAAACTCAATCTTCTTCTTCTCGTAAGAGAAATCAGGGTTCATTTGCATTTGTTCATTATCCTTGTGCAAAGCCTGCCGCTCATGATTTCGTCGGAAATTACCACAGCGGCTTTGGAACGGTCAGCAATCTCCTGCAGAACCTCTGCGAGGGCTCTCGTCGAAACTGGGTCCAGTCCCATTAAAGGTCTAATAAAGATAAAGAGATCGCAAGCATCGAATCTCAAATGCGAAAGTTTTGTATCGTCTTCGCGCATTAGACCGGAGAAACCGGGAGCTCTTCCCAACCCAGCAAGAAAACTCTTCACGGAAACCAAGCTTTCTTTGTTTAAAATGAAACTCTTTTTCAGTGATCTATTTGAGGTGAATTTACGAGACTTTTTCAACATGATTTGCGAAACAAGACCGGTGTTCTTCAAATTTGAGGAGAAGTATTTTTCGGCCTCGCTAGAATGACCTCTGGAGGAGAATCTTTCAAAGAAGTTCTTCGCTTCTCGAAGCATTGCCACAGAGTTCTCGGAGAAAGGGTCCTGCCTTGTAAGCGCCCTTGTGAATTCTCTAACCGAAACTCCGTTGTCACAGGAAATACAGAGAACCTCTCCCCTTTTCAACCTCAGATCGAGCCCGGTATCTGCCAGGTTATCTATGTCGATTAACGGTTCACCTTCAACTGGTGCTACTGAGTACTCAGGTGAGACACCCAGCAGCTTCCATATATCACTTTCCTTAGTTTGCTGTGGAAGAGGTTTGATGCCAGAATAGTCCATAAAGAATAGACGATCGCCCAGTATCATCACTTCTGGATCGGACGTTGTGACTAGAACGGCCACTCCTCCTTTTTTAAATGAGTCAATCATTTCAAGGAGTTTCACCCGGGCTGCACCACGTACAAAAGAAAAGAGGTCATCCAAAATGAGAACCTTCGGCCTGGAAAACGCTGCAACTGCAAACTCGAGAAGAACCTGATCATCAGATGAAAAAGAAGAGACTTTCGACGAAGGATCGAACTCCAGGCCAAGCTGCTCAAGAAAACGCGAGACTTGATCGTTCATCTTTCTTCTGCTAATCGTGAACTTGTCACTCCCAAGTAAGATGTTTTCAGCGACCGTGAGATCCGGAACTAACATGTACTCCTGATAAATGGCACTTATGCCTAGACGTCTTGCCTCGGCGATCGATGTCAAATCCACTGGAGAGCCCTCAAATATTATCTTTCCAGAATCGGGCAGGATGTCACCGCTGATTGTCTTTACAAGAATAGATTTGCCGGAACCGTTAATCCCTCCAAGAACTGTAAGCAGCCCACTCTCAAGTTCTATGTCAGCGTTCCTAAAGACGTTGTTTTCACCAAAGTTTTTTCTAAGGCCTTTCGTTTCAAGAATCCCCATATTTTTCAACTCCGACTTTTGAAGTACCTTCTTGAATTTCGCTGAACATAAGTGAATCCAGTCATATCAATACTAACAGATGCGGATATCACATATCATCTAATAAGGGGCACCATAAGGTACATCTTGCTCTTCCTTCCCACCATAAGCAGATTCCCCTTTCGTGTTACCAGACGAATCTTAGAATCTTTTATCCTTGAAATAACAGACTGCAGCCTTCTCGGATCTACCTGCGCAACGAATTCATCACCAACTAAATCACACACCTCGCATTCATAACGGAGAGCACCGGCCTTCAGAAAGAACTTTAGCTTGCCCTTGTCGGAGATCATCAGAACCGAAAATCCATGCTTTGATAACCGTGTCATCTTTCTGAGAGCGGAAAGAAAGGCCTTTCTCTGTACGTCAATTCCATCATCGATGTCTCCGAAAAAGAAGGATGGTGGTTCGGAAAAATCTGCTTCATCAGTACATATTGAAAACAATAGAGGACCAATCTTCAGCCCCAGCTCGGAAATTCCTGTTCCAGCATAGAGTTCTTCCGATGTGAGCAACTCTAAGGCCTTCACCAGATGCCTAACGGTTACATATTGAAGAGAGTAACGGAACTCGGTTTTTGGCTCGTATTCAAGAACTGAAACCAATACCATTCTGTCCGCCGATGCGGCAAGAACAGTCTCGTTCTTCTTTGAGAAGATCTCGACAGTTTCTCCTTCAACAGACGCAGATGAAACGAAGTTCAAAGAACTATTGAATTCCTTCAGGGGAAAACGCGAGAAGAACTCAAACTTTCTTTCCATAGCCGGAAGAGTGCTGCTGCGGGCCTTTTGTAAAGTAAGCGTCTCTGAGGCCGTCCTCAGCTCGAGGTCTTCTTCACCCGCAGAAAAGCTAATTAATGAGGTTGGGTCAGAACTCTTCAAAGCTCGAGCGTAATCGATCGGTACCGTATAAACTCCATTGAAAGGCGAGGTAGCAACGCCGGAGGAAAACTCAAGCTTCATGCAACCATCAGAAGCAAAAAACTTCAGTCCTCTCTTGTAGTAGATCTGAAAGTATCTGTAGGAGGGTTCCAGAGTACCGGATACTCTTCCAAAAAGGTCGATCAGCTTTGCATAATCTGAAGCGCTTATTCTGAAATCCATTTTCGTCCTCAGAACAGTCTGATCTGTTCTTTCTCGGCCAAATTCTTCAAAGCTCCGTATTTTCTTAACATCTCAACACTTGTCTTGTTAAGAGCAGTTCTTCGGATCAAATCCTCAACCGATGAAAACGGCCTTTTCTCTCTCTCAACTTCAACTGATCTTGCCGCTTTGTCGCCCATGTTTTGAAGCCTATTAAAGGGAATTCTTAGTGAATTCCCCTCAATCAAGAACCTCGTAGGGTGGGACTCCATAAGATCCACATTGAGAAAAGAAAATCCTCTCAGTTTCATTTCCATAACAACTTCAAGAAGTGTCTCCTTCGCTCTGTCCTTGACATTTCTATCTTGATCGGATCTTAATCGAACTATCTCTTTCTTGATTGAATTTATGTCGGAAGTACAGATGTCTATATCAAATTCCCCGCCTTTGATCGAAAAGTAGGTGCTGTAGAAGGCAAGAGGAAAGTGCACCTTGAAGTAAGCGACTCTGTAACCCATGCTAACGTAAGCGGCGGCATGCGCCCGGGGAAAGAGGTACTTGATCTTCTTACACGAATTCATGAACCATTCAGGAGCACCGCAAGATCTTACCTCTATTTCATCTTCCTTGCTGAGGCCCTTACCCTTTCTGACCTTTTCCATAATCTTGAAGGCCTCTTTTGGCTCCATTCCCTTGCCAATTAGATAATTCATGATGTCATCCCTACAGGCAATAACCTGCGACAATGAAGCATGTCCCGAAGTGATGATATCCTTCGCGTTGTTAAGCCAAACATCAGTCCCATGAGACAGGCCCGATATCCTTACAAGCTCGCCAAAAGTAGAGGGTCTCGTATCTGAAAGCATGCTTCGAACAAAGGTAGTACCGAATTCAGGGATCCCAAGTGTCCCCACATCCGTTCCAAGCTCGTGAAATCGCAAGCCAAGAGGCTTCAGTGAGGAAAAAATTCCAAGGGTTTCCTCATCGTCCATCGGAATTTTCTCGGGATCCACTCCTGTGATGTCCTTCAGCATTTTTATGAAGGTGGGATCGTCGTGTCCCAGTGCATCTATTTTGACCAAATCGTCGTGGATGACTTCATATGCGAAATGTGTGGTTAGTATCGAGCTTTTTGTATCGTTTGCGGGATGTTGTACAGGGGTAAAGTTATGAACATCCATGTCTTTAGGAACGATCATCAATCCACCGGGATGCTGTCCGGTCGTCCTCTTTACTCCAACTATTCCACGGGCAATTCTCTCCTGCTCTGCTCTCCGTAGATTTTTGCCGCTCTTCTCCGAATAAGCCCTGACAAAACCGAAAGCCGTTCTCTCAGCAACTGTGGATATTGTACCGGCTCTGAAAACATGGTCTCTGCCAAACAATTCTTCAATGAATGAATGGGCCTTCTCTTGATACTCCCCGGAAAAGTTAAGATCGATATCGGGAACCTTGTCTCCTTCGAATCCGAGAAAGGTCTCGAATGGTATGCTCTGACCGTTCTTCAACATTTCATTTCCACATCCAGGACACTTCATAGCGGGTAGATCATAACCGGATTCCAGATCGGTTTCCGGGAATACTGATTTACCACACTCGGGGCATAGATAATGTGGTGGAAGAGGGTTAACCTCTGTAATACCGATAACATTAGCCACGAGCGAACTCCCCACCGACCCTCTAGAACCAACCACATAGCCATCCTCATTAGATTTCTTGACCATTTTCTGCGCGATGAGATACAGAACGGCATAGCCGTGACCAATTATCGCCTCAAGCTCCCGATTCAGCCTCTTTTCTACAATATCAGGTAAAGGCTTTCCATAAAGCCTTTCTGCATTTTCAATGGCCATCTTCCTTACTTCTTCATCGGCACCTTCGATTACGGGTGGGTGCAGCTTACCCTCAATCGGGACAACGTTTTCGATTTGCGAAGCGATTAATCTCGAATTATCGACAACGATTTCTTTAGCGATCCCCTCGTCTTCAAAGATTTCCAGAGCTTTGCCAATCATCTCTTCGGTAGTGTGGAGATAAAGAGAAGGTTGATTCTGAAAGTTGTCATAGTCCTGAGCCGCGTTTATTGCTGCTCTATAAATATCGTCATGTGGATTGACAAAATGTACGTCACCGGTCATCACAACTGGGATATTTAGTTTTTTCCCAACTTTATAAAACTCTCGATACATCTTTATCAGCGTCTCTTTAGACATACTAGTCTCGCCCTCTGATGTGTCAATATTATCGAGCGGCATGACTTCAATGTAATCATAGAACTTTGCGATTTCCTCGAGCTCATCTACACTCGCACCACCTATATATGCCTTGGAAAGCTCTCCTGAAATACACGCACTACCTATGAGAAGGCCTTCTCGGAAATCAGTAAGCAAGCTCTTTGGTATCCTTGGCTTCATGTAGAAGTACTTGGTGTGTGATGCAGTGACCAACTTGTAGAGATTTTCAAGACCCTTTCTGTTCTTTGAAAGAATACTTATGTGAACAGGCTTCAGCGAGTCGAGATTCTGGTTCTTTCTCAGCTTTTCCAACTCGTTAACCTTCTCGACTCCTCTCTTCTTTGCTTGCTGAAGGAATTTCTTAAGGACCTCTGCAGTAACCTTCGCATCCTCATAAGCTCTATGGTGATCGAAATGTCCCAGTTTAAGTCGCTTCACTACGTTGTCCAGAGAGTAACTCTTGGCTCTGTAAAGGCTCTTTGCAAGGGCAAGGGTGTCGATGCACGGCATTTCCCAGTCGCCTCCGAAGTATTTCTTTACTGAGTTGCGGATAAAACCATAATCAAAAGAGGCATTATGTGCAACTAGAATGCCTCCTTCAGCAAATTTCGTGAATTCAGGAAGAACTTGCTTGATTGTTCCTGCGCCTGAAAGCATATCTTCAGTTATCCCAGTCAGGCTTGTTATTAGAGACGAGAGTTCTTTCTGAGGTTTCACAAAAGAAGAAAATGTCTCGAGAATTTCGTTGCCTTTCATCTTGATTGCACCGATTTCAATTATCTCGTCTTCCTTAGGATTAAGACCTGTAGTTTCAAGATCAAAAACAATGAAGGTCGCACTTTCCAGAGGCGAGTCCTCTTTTTCCAGATTCATTGATATCTGTTCCGAGTCCTTTATCATGTAACCTTCCATACCAAAGATAGGTTTTATTCCTTTCTTTTTTGCCGCAAAGTAGAAGTCCGGTATAGACTGAACAACGCCGTGATCAGTCACTGCAGCGGCATCGTGGCCCCAATCTTTAAGAGTGTTTACCAAATCGTTTACATCTACTACAGAATCCAGAGAACTCATTTTGGTGTGAAGGTGCAGCTCGACGCGCTTTTCCATCGCATTGTCCATGCGTTTCGGCAGTTTAGTTCTAACGATATCCCTCGGGATCAGAATCTCTTCTTTCATCCAGCTATCAGTTTCCATCTTCCCCCTGATCGTTACTTCATCGCCTTCGCGTAACTTTTCGGAAAGAGAGCGCGCATTCTCACCGATAAGTTTGACTGTGAGGGAATCCGTATAGTCAGTCACGTTGAACGTTAGAATCGAAAGCTTTCCATTCCTGTACTCGAGTCCAAAGATCCTCCCGCTGACAACAAGATTGGTTTCATTGCCAAGAACTTCACTCATCTTCACAGAGACTGCCCTGATCGATCTACCCATCAAGACTGAATCCGATCTTTCTTCCAAATGCTCCGTTTCTCCATTATCTTCTCTATCGAAAGAGACTTCCTCAACTGGTGAGTCCTGATCCTCTGAAATGTCCAGTGTTATCTCAAAAGGAATACTTCTCTTGCAGACCTTATCTATTGCCTTTCGTAAGTCATGCTTCTTAGAACTGATTCGTTGAAATGAGAACTGGTCGTGAACTGAGATAGTTATTTTGTTGTCTTTGAACTCCATTTCCGAGGATCTAAGATAAGAAGATGCACCATTCGTAAGCTGGAGTATCTCTCTAAACTGAGACTCGGTAACTTCCATTGCGTCTTCGTCAGGTATTTCACCCTCGCTGGCTAAAGACTTAAACGAAAGAGTCACGGAAGACTCTAGAAGTCGAGAAGCCTTCTCACAAAAGACAGATTCAAGAAACTCCTTTATCTCGCTGCTAACGTCACATTGGAAAGCTAACTCGATCTCTTTAGATTTACAGTCCACAGATATATCGGAAATCTCTATTCCTTCACACTCGAAAGATGAGTCGATGCTCAAAGCCTTCGAAAGAAGCCTCGATAAAGGGAGTCCCACATTTCTCATGAATAGTTTCATGCCTTTCGAACACCTCCGGGGAATTTCCTTGAAGTCAAGTGACACCAGGCTACAGCTAGCGCATCGGCCGCATCATCGGGTCTGGGGTTAACTTCCATTCGGAAGAAAGTTTTCAAAGTCCTCTGAACCTGCCCCTTTTCGGCTCTTCCGTAGCCAGTAACGGCAAGTTTTACTTGATGGGGTGTATATTCAAATATCGGTACTTCGTGTCTCCTCATTGCAAGAAGTATAACCCCCCTCGCCTCGCTCACCTGAATCGCCGTCGTGACATTTCTGAAGAAGAAAAGCTCTTCGACGGCAGATTCATCGGGGCGAAACTCGAGTAGAAGTTCTTCAAGCCTATCATGAATCTTTAGAAGTCTGTCAGGTATAGGTTCTTGCGGCTCAGTTCTGATCGCTCCGTATGAAACGAGATCGATCCGCGACGATCTCATCTCGACTACACCATATCCAACCGCTCCAAAACCTGGATCGATACCTAGAACCCTAACACAGGCAGGCAACTATGAACACCTCCAGAACTCGGTAGAAACCAGTCTATTACAAAACACTCATCACCCTAAGTCCAGCTCAAAGAAGTCAAAAGTCTGAAAGGCTTCGATTCTTGACAGCAACGACAATGGTCAAAACGCCCCGACGGGAATTAATCTTTAAGTCACAAGGACACTGTATCGAATACATTCACTCTGAAGATATTGTAACCGTCCTCAACCTGAAAGAAGTTAAGTAGATATTGACCGGAAGAACTTGCTTGTCATCTTGAGTGTGAGAATTGTCTGAAGCTTCCAATATGCAAAAAAAATAGAGAGTCCCTCAGGACTCTCTCTGGCGGGGACGACGAGACTTGAACTCGCGGCCACCGGTGTGACAGACCGGCATGATAACCAAGCTTCACCACGTCCCCGAACAGATAAGATTCTACATTACTCGAATCTATCTGTCAATAGCCCGATATGCCGTGATGATATTGTTGTTCATATAGAATACCGTGTGATGACTACCGGCAAATGAAGTGATCCGTAGTAAATAGTCTAGAGCAAACCAGAATATGGAAGAACTTATCATCACCGGGAGCTACCACCAAATTCTGGAGAAAACTACATATGGCCTCATATGTCTTTTGATGATTCAATACGTACACACGTCACGCACACTACATTCTATCGTGTACTTCTCTTAATAATCACAGTAATATTACAATATTACTGTGACAATCTTCGATTTAGGTAACACAGGACAGCTGTTCACGAATATTTAGCGCTAAGCATATCTGATTTTGTTTATTACTATTTTTCTATATGACATATATGGTGATATTATTTCAGTACCTTAACTAACTAGAAAGGAGGGAACTCTGATGTTTAAAAGGTGTTTTTTGATTTTTTCTTTCGTATTCCTGTCGATTTTGACATTTGGACTGACTGGTGGCGTGATCACAAGAGTGGAGGACCCAGGTTGCTATTTGTATGAATGCAATTGTTTCTTGTATTCAGAATTTTCTTACAGCAAAGAGTTGATAATTAATACGAGATTTGTACCCTACGCAGTATATTGCTGTATTTCTACAGAAGCACGTCATTACGACGCAAACAACAACCCTTTGAGTGTATTTGCAAGCGCTTACGGAGAATGCAGATACTCGATTGACGCAAGTCCGTGGAGCTGGGAGTACGTGGATGTTGACTGCGAAGGATTTGGCGTAGCCAGCTGCAACAAATGCACAATAATGTTCTATTTCTTTCAAATCGAAGATGATTTTAAGCCGAAGCTGTGAGTGAAAGTTGTTTTTGCTCTGATCTTTGACATATGAATTGAGGAGGTGATTCGTATGGCTAAAAAGGTAGCGATATTGCTTGTCGTTTCGTTGATTTCGTCGGCGATGCTTTTTTCCGGTACTCTGTCCGGTTATCTTACGGAACGGATGGGCTGGACATACATCGCGAGCGGAAGCGATGTCGAAATGAGTATTTATCCACCGGAAGGAGTCAGCGCAATCGCAGATGAGCGTATTTTCTATGGACAGTTCACAATTGGAGATTCAACTGTCAACATAGCGATCATGAACGTCGAGCCTCCGATCCTCTGGATCGACAGCGATTACGACGGCTGTTTCCTAAACAACATTCCGATAAAGGGACAATATAGAGGGACCGTTATCAATGAAAGCCGTGCCTATAAATTCAGTCAACAGTTAAGGGTCGAATATCTTTCCAACGGGAATTCATCTTACATGACCCAGGATCTTGAAATTCACGCGATCCTTCCAAAAAAGGAAGGCGTCGAAGTCGACTACTTGCTCATGAGTAGAAGAGAAGGTTTGCTGGAAGTCGACGGAGAGCTTATCGAAATCGCCCTGTTTCCTACCGCGCCCGATGGCCTGGCCGATAAGATAGACGAAGTCTTCATCGGAATAGATCTAGACAGAGATGGAACTATAGACATGGTTCATAAGAATCACGAGCTTTTCGAAGCGACCAGCGTCATAAGAATCAACGACAAGAACTACAGAGTAAGCGAGATCAGCAGGGATGGCAGAAAAGTCACATTCGAGCAGGTCGATGAAGATGCCCAGAACAGGCCTCTGTTGAAAAAGGGTTCGATCGCACCTCTGTTCGAAGCCAGAGACGTACACGGAAAGAGCTTTTCTATGAGAGATTATCTCGGAAATCCCATCATTGTAGTCGTGACTTCAAAGACACCGCTTGAAGTTTTCAACGGCGGATTTCCATGCGCTACAGGTGATTGCGAAGATACCAGCAGAGAAGAGAAGAGGCTGAGAAGCCTTTTAAACGAGCTTGTCACATGGAACGAGTATTCCGCAAAACCAGAAATTGAGCTCTTATGGCTTTACTCCGGCGACGAAATCACTTCTGCAGACTCTCTTGAAGAATACTCCTGGTTACACCTGATTGCCGACAAATCGGCAGTGGAGCTTTACAGCACACCGTTGTCGAACGGCATGTTCCTGATCTCTAAGGACGGTAGGATCGAGTATCTTGACGATTATGTCCTTCAGGCGGGAGACGGTCCGATTCCCACATATCCAGTTTTCAGAATTCCCACTTTCGGGCTTACCAGTTATATTTGGTTCAGGGAACTCGTTTTTGACAAATGATTCATGCCTGTTTATTCAGCAGAGAATATTCGAAAGAACTCTGTCTTTCATGGTAATTTCCAGATATTACGGGTGCAAGAGAATAGAGCATACTTTCAAATTGGTGTTCATAGTGTAGATAAAGAGTGCTAAATCACTTTGCTCGTTTCAGGTCGGATAAATTCGAACTTGGTTCTGGGTAGATAACGATATATCATTGAGTTGCAAAGGATGTCCCCGCGTCCTGTTGCGAGTTGGTTCCAGACCCAAGGAACTAAGGGAGCCAACCTCCCTCCTGAAGAATTTTCCACCCCGAGGGCCGCCAATAGCGGCCCTTTTGTTGAAATGATCTCATTTACATGCTAGAATAATTCTCGTTGGGCGACGTAGCCAAGGGGTCAAAGGCGGAGGTCTGCAAAATCTCTACTCAAGGGTTCAAATCCCTTCGTCGCCTCCAGGAGAGGGTAGATAAGCCCTCTCTTTTTCTATCTCCCTGACGATTCTGCTATAGACTTCCTCTCTGTTTTCAGGAGTGATTTCGATGCTCCCGACACCCATCGAAGCCTTAAGGTGTCCAATAAACGAGAAGTTGCCCTTTCTGAGAACACAGAGACAATGCTTTGCACGTCTTAAAGAAGAGACAACCGCTTGCTGAAACTCCGGAGAATCTTCTTCAAGAAAGCCAATTTCGTCCATTATCAAGAGATTGTCGTTGGGTATGTCAAGCGAGCCCAGAAGCTTTGTGGCAAATAAAAACCCTTCTTCTACAATTCTTAGTCGTCCTCTTTCCCTTGTTCCTATAAGAAGTGAGTCCCCTTCGTAGAAATTCATGTATAAATTTTCCAGATCATTATCAAAACGTGTTTCGAAGCCTCTATACTTAACGACCGGTTTTATTCTTTCCACAAGATAACTCTTTCCGACATTCCTTTCTCCGGTAATGAAGAATTTCATTGTGACTCCCCCATATGAAAAATCAATCATTTAGTTGAGAAAACTCAGTTATCTTGGCAACTCGCTTTTGTGTTCCTTCACTCAGTATAATTTGATTGACCACGATAGTCAATTTCCTCAAAATGACTGAACACTTAATTGTTATTTTCCAGTATTTAGACTCTTGTAAGCTCTTTCAGTTTCCCTTAACTGAGCCTGAAGAAAAACAAAGGAGGGGACTTAGTTTCCCTGGATACTCTGATTAGTGTGTCAAACATTGATAGGAGGC
The DNA here is from genome assembly GCF_003664935.1 of Mesotoga sp. H07pep.5.4. Classification (NCBI taxonomy): domain Bacteria; kingdom Thermotogati; phylum Thermotogota; class Thermotogae; order Kosmotogales; family Kosmotogaceae; genus Mesotoga; species Mesotoga sp. H07pep.5.4. The sequence continues at coordinate 29,517 of NZ_JFHM01000031.1, read as the reverse complement.
AGTTCAAGTGATAAATATTCTTAGATAGGGTAGAATAGTCGTTGAAGAGAGTGAGAAGGCCACTCATGTCTGAACTGTTTTCTAACATAAGGAAAGAAGTAAGATTTTCTTTTTGACGTTTTTGTAGACAATCCTTTCTTGTTATAGATTTCAGCGGGCATTTTCTAGTCGAAATCGACTGCGAAGATCTACTAACAACTGTCCTGGAGGTAAAAATGAGAGTCCTTTTGTATTCCGAAGGAAAGAAGCTCTTCAGTAAGTCAGGCGTGGGAATCGCATTGAAGCACCAAATGTCGGCTCTTGAGAAAGTCGGTGTGGAGTATACAACAAATGAGGAAGACCGTTTTGACGTTGTCCACATAAACACGGTGGGGCCCGGAGCGGAGAGGATTCTTAAGAAAGCGAAGAAGTCCAACATTCCCGTTATCTATCATACACACACAACCTATGAGGACTTTAGAAACTCGTTCACTCTGTCAAACGCGATCGCACCCTGGCTGAAAAAAAGATTGATAAAGCTCTATTCATCAGCAGATTTTCTTATTTCACCTACGGAGTATGCCAAAAATCTCATCAAGAGTTATGGAATCGATCTCCCAATCAAAGCCGTTTCAAATGGCGTCGACAATACAAGATTTTCAAAAAACAAAGTACTGGCCGAGAAATTCCTTTTGGAAAACAACATTCGAAAGCCCCTGATTGTCTCAGTTGGACTCCCCTTCGAAAGGAAAGGAGTAATAGATTTCTGCGAAATAGCTGAGAAGAGGACTGATTTAGTTTTTTACTGGTTCGGAGCAAAAATCAGCAGTCTTCTGCCTTCCAAAATTCGAAGGCTTTTGAAAAATCCTCCAGACAATGTGAAATTTCCCGGGTTCATTCCGCAAGAGATGATTATCGGCCCTTATTCGGCTTGTGATGTCTTTCTTTTCCCGAGCTATGAAGAGACTGAAGGCATTGTTGTCCTGGAAGCCCTGGCTACAGAAGCCCCGATCGTTTTGAGAGATATACCTGTATACAGTGGTTGGATGAAACATGAAGAGAACTGTCTGAAGGCAAAAAACAACAAGGAGTTCATGGAGAACATAGATAGATTACTTCACAATGAAAGTCTGAGAAAGAAACTATCGGCATGTGGAAAGGGAACTGCGCTGGAAAAGGATCTGTCGATTATTGGTCAGGAACTTAAGAAAATCTACCTAGAGGTACTTGACAGGAAAAAATGAAAAAATCAACCAGAAACTTTATGATCGCGATTTCTCTCGGTTTGCTGATTATTCTGATAGTTCTTTTTGCGACCGACTTCAGCAAATCGATTTCTTACCTTTCTGCAGCCAATCCCGGATGGATATTTCTGATATTCTGTCTAACGTTCGGTACTTGGTTATTCGAAGCAATCACCCTTAAACTGTTCGCAGCCATGCGGAATCTGGCGATTCCCTTCTTATTTCTTTTTAAGATTACGGTTATTGGAACATTTTTCAATGGTATAACGCCTTTCTCTTCGGGAGGACAGCCGGCGCAGATAGTCTTTATGCAGAGAAGAGGTATCTCGATAGGTGAATCAACTGCGATGCTCGTTTCAAGATTTCTGATTTATCAAACCGTAATCACATTGCTTGGAGCTGTAGCCGTTTTCAAGGCCTACCCGCTTGTTTCACAGAAGATTTCTAATCTCGCCGTGCTCTCTATTTTCGGATTTGCGCTGAACAGTGTAGTTCTGATAGGACTTGTTCTATTTTCGCTCAGTCCTAAGCTAACTGATAAGCTCATCCACTTTGTGATCAGCTTTCTTCACAAGATCAGAATAGTAAAAGAGAAAGAATCGTTAATAGAGAAGGCAATGAGAGAGCTACGCTTCTTCCATTCTTCAATGAAGGAATTGGTCAGGAGACCCTTTGTCCTTACTAGTGCGTCTTTGAGTACTCTTGCACAGCTGATTTGCATGATATCCATCCCGTATTTTGTTGCCCTTTCAATTGGAACGCCTGTAAACTATCTCGAAATCACGGCCGTTCAGCTGATTTTGTTCCTTGTAGTCTCTCTTATTCCAACACCAGGAGCGAGTGGAGTGTCTGAGGGTGGGTATGTGCTATTTTTTAAGTCTTTTTTTGGCGAAGGAATTGGAGCTGCGCTTCTGATCTGGAGATTCTTCAGCTACTACGCAAACATCATTTTCGGAGGATTACTTTCAGCTCATGAAATAGGATTCAAATCTAGATCTCGTTCTTGACAACTCTTTCATAAAGATTCACTGTTCTCTCTACATTAGCTTCAGCGGAGAAGTCCTCCGAGATCTCAACTGAGCGTTTTGCCATTCTTTCTCTTAGGCTATGATCACTCAGCATTTGAATAGCCGCATTGGATAACTCATCTTTCGAGGAGCACATGAAGCCATTTTCTCCATCCAGTACCATATTTACTATGCTATCGTCCTTATATGCCACGACCGGCAATCCCGAGGCCATCGCTTCAAGGGTAACAAGGCCGAAAGTCTCAGTGTGAGAAGCGATCATGAATGCATCGCTGCTTTTGTAGGCTAACGATATCTCGTCGGGCCATCTCAAGAATCCCGTGAAGTGGACCTTCTCACCGACCCTCAGACTTCTGGCTAATTCCTGCAGCTTACCCTTCAGAGGACCATCTCCAACTAGCAGCAAATGGGAGTCTGGTAAAGCTTCGGAGACTCTTGCGAAATTCTCTATAAGTTTGTCTATGCTCTTCTCTTCTCCAAGCCTTCCAACAAAGATGAGCACTTTATCGTCCTCTTTTATCTTGTACTTCTTCCTGAATGCTCTTTTCTCTTCTCTGCTGAAGCTTCTCTTAAATGGAGTAAGATCGACCCCGTTGGGAATTACCTCTATATGTGAAGAAACTCCATAAGAAAGAAGCAGCTTCTTGATTTTTATCGAAGGAGCAATTACAGCCCTGTGCTTATCACAAAATCTTCTGTCCTGAGCTCTGATGTAAACTCTCAGAATGGGTTCCATGAATGGGATGTAGTGAACGTACTCTTCCATCATTGTGTGATAAGTCGTTACTCCTGGAATGTGCAAATTCGTTAGAACATAACTCGCCAGATACCCAACGATTAGTGACGTGTGCGAGTGAATAATGTCTATCTCGAGATTCTTCACGATCTTTATTAGTTCCTTGAAGTTTGTGGGCAAACCTATTCGGTGTTGCTTTTCCCATGGAAATTTAAGAGATGGTATACGATAAACATTCTCCTGGATGCCTGCTTCGGGGTGGTCAACCGTAAATATATATACGTTATGGCCTCTCTTCTGAAGATTCTCTTCAAGCATCTTGATCATGGTCACCACCCCGTTGACCTGAGGTGAATATGTGTCACTGAACATCGCTATGTTCATCCTATGCCTCCAAACGGCTTGACACCTCTTACCTTCTGCTTTATAATCTTTACTGTCTTGGGAGATCGTCCAATTGGTAGGACAGCGGACTCTGGATCCGCCGATGGAGGTTCGAGTCCTCCTCTCCCAGCCAGGGGCCGCAAGGCCCTTATTTTTTCCCCCCGGCAATCGCCAGCAAAGTGATTTCCTTAACGCCGCCTTCCTTAAGAACTCTAGCACACTGGCTTGCAGTTGCGCCAGTAGTAACGACATCATCGAAAAGAATTACTGACGTACTCCTAGGACTTCTCTTCAGATAGAACTTATCCTTTACATTCTGGAATCTATCTTCCATCTTAAGCCTTGACTGAGGAATAGACTTACCTGCTATTGTCAACACATTGTCTATTCTTATGTCAATAGTCTTAGAAAGCCTTCTCAGAATTCTGAGATTTGTGTCGAAGCCTCTCTTGACAAATGCTTGAATGGAAGTGGGAACAGGAACTATCACATCGGCGGACGGAGAAAACGTATTAATCATTTCGAAGAGCATCTCTGAAAGGAGAGAGGCTATTCCGGGTCTGTCTTCAAACTTATAGGCACGTATGAGTTCCTTTAATGGGCTTTCATATTTCCAGTACGAAAAGGCCGAATCAACAAATTTAAGCTCAAATGGAGTCATGATTGGCCCCTTGATTGATCCAAGACAGTCTGCACACAAATACTGGGCTGGATCTATCTCCTTTTCACACACTAGACAGTGGTTTGGGAAAAAATGAGAGATCAGCTTCTTCATCATCACAGCCATCTCTCTTTCTTCAGTCTTCTAAGCTCTCGAAGTATCTGCTTGCTGTTTATCGCTTGAATATTCGTTCCAGGAGGGAGAGATGCAATCAACTTCTTAGAATATACCCTTGCCGGATCGATGATTCTCCTGTCAAGTACGATTACAACCCCTCGATCGTTCCTGGTTCTTATAAGTCTACCAAGCCCCTGCCGGAAGGCAGTTATCATTTTTGGATAGTAATACTTGTTCATTCCTTCGGCAAAGCTCCGCTTTCCATAGTGCTTGATTCTTGCTTCAATTAGTGGTTCGTCCGGCCTTTCAAAAGGCAGTTTGTAGACAATCAACAGCTTCAGCTGTTCTCCGGGGAGATCGATTCCCTCCCAAAATGCTCGGGCACCAAATATTACGGATTTCTCTGAATTCCTGTGCTCAGAAAGAATTGTTGTTAAGCTATCGTCTCTTTCCTGGATTCTTAGAGACAAGTTGTGAAGTTCACCTCGAATCTTCGAAAGAGTCCATTTCATGTCTTCGTAAGAGGTGAAGAGAACCATGGACCCTCCCCCGACTATCTTCAAAACGTCTTTTGTCAGTTTCGATGCACTTTGCATGTATGGAAGGGAATTTGGCAGATAGTCGGGAATGTCTGTGGGAACGAAAAATCTCAGCTGCTGAGTATAATCGAATGAGGTTCCAAGCCTTACGGCATCGGTCTCTTCGCCGGCTCCGAGTATTCTTCTCGCATAGTTGAAACCATCGCTACCTCTGCTGTAGACCCACAGTGTTGCAGATATGAAGATCTTTACGCCCACATCCGGGAAAATCGAGGACATCAGAGTGTCGTTTTCGACTGGAGAAGAGACTATACTCAAGCTTTCAATGCATTGTTCGTTCCTGCTCACAAAAACTACCCTAGAATCTCTAGAAGCGGCAATTCCCGCGATCTGCTTAAGCCATTCTTTTATTTCAGCCAGAACCCTAGCAACTTCAAATTCTAAGCCGTCAATCTTCAAGTCCCTTTCTTCAACATCATCCAGCATTTGTACTGTTTGTCCGCCCACATAGATATGCGTCTGAAGAATATCTGAGATTACGGTTAGTGCTGAGACAAGCGTTTCAAGTCCTTTTCCAGAATACGTAGTTTTCTCCCCATTACGTTCCCTATCCAGATCCACCACGAGCTGTCTTATTTTCCTGTCAAGAGTAGTTGTAGCTTCTTTAAGCTTAATCCACAACTTCCTTAAAAAATCCTCGCTGAAATGCCTCTTGAGAAATCCAAAGCAGTCTCTAACCAGCTTTATCAGTTTCTTAACGGTATTAGCTAGCTGATATGGTTCAAACCGGTAACTCATTGCCTGAGTCAATGAAGACTCAAGCTCGTGAGCTTCATCCACAACAAGGTATTTAAATGCCGGTAGAAGTGTTCCAATACTTTCGCCGTCTTCCGGTTCTCCATCGGAAAGCCGAATATTCGCTTCACTGAACAGGAATGAATGATTCGTGATAACTATATCGGAATTCTTTGCATTTTCCCTTTGAACATAGTAAGGACAAACCTCGAAGAATGGGCAGAGTCTTCTGGTGCAATCGAACCTGTTGCCCGAGAGCATCCTTCTAAACTCATCACCCAACGGTAAGTAATCAAGATCTCCCTCTCTCGTGAACATTGACCATAGAATCACACCGGCAAGTTCTTTCGACGAACTTTCATCGAGCATCTTATTGAGAGCCATGTTCAGAACTTCAAATAGCTTTCTGACACATAGATATCTTTCCCTCCCCTTAATTACAGACACTCTGAGATTATCGAGGTTCGGTAAGGTCTTTAGAACCTCCACATCCTTTTTGAACAGTTGATCCTGGAGGATTCTCGTTCTAGTCGAGATCACCGCTTGATGCATCTTGGAAACACAAGCATATGCTACTGGAGCAAGATATGCTATGCTTTTTCCAGTCCCCGTTCCAACCTCAATCATGAGATTGCCACCTTTTTCTACAGATTCAGCAATTTCGAGAGCGGTCATGAACTGCTCCTGCCTGAATTCATACCCTTCCATTGAATCCTGTAAAAGCCCCCCCTCACTAAAGACAAGCCTGACTGCCTTCTTAATGTCAATTCTGGAATTCCCGCTTTCTCTTCTTTCACTCCTGGTAAGCCCCGAGAGTAAGAAGTCTTCCCAAGGATCGACATTCTCACTCTGCTTTAACACAAAAAGGAGAAAGTTTCTAAGTCCTCTGTCAGGAACGATTTTCTCGATTAATGATGAGAGTCCAATCGGCAACTTCTTAATGACTCTTATATAGTTATCTATACGGCTTTCAAGATCTATGGATTCTGGTTGGTAGACGAAACTATTCAAAAACCTTTCATCTACGGCAATCTCACTTAGATACACCTCCTCTACAGAAGCATCTATGAAGAGGCAGTCTTCGTCTCTTTCCGAAAAAAAGGAAGGAAGATCCTTTATATTAATGGAAACAAATGAAGCGCTCTCAAAGAGACGCCTCAAGCCTATCTTAATTTCATTGTTCCTTTTGAAAACCTTACCAAGTAGAATTTCTCCCAAGCAGCACCTCGAAAGAAAAAACCGGGCTAAAACCCGGTTTTGTGGTGCCGAGGGCGGGACTTGAACCCGCATAGGCTAAACTGCCCACATGGACCTCAACCATGCGTGTCTGCCAATTCCACCACCTCGGCAACGTCACACGTCAGAAATTATAACTTGACCGGATTCCTTTGTCAAGAAGCAAATCGCGAGAATGGTTTATATAAGCATATCAAAACCGAGCTTGGACAGCTCTTCCTGAATAATGTATCTGTCGATGATCGCGTTCTCATATTCCACCTCAACGACACTGCTTGCAACATCAACCTGGGCCTTTGTTATGCCGTCGAGGGACTTCAGTCTCGAAACAATTCGTTCGGCATCGGAATCCGTAATCTCGTTCCTAATTTGAAATAGCCTGATCACCCTGGGCATTTCTATCCCCCCAAAATCATCCCTTCACGAATCAGCCGGCCACTTACCGCATCTTTAGGGCTCATCGGCCTCTTTCCGGGTAACTGTACTAACGATATAATAACATTTCCGGTGCCACAGCTTAAAACCATACCGTGGTCTTCCACTTTCACAATTTCTCCATCCCTGCTCTTTCCATAACTTCGATCTGAAAAAACTGCCCCAAACAGTTTTACCATCTTCCCGTCAAGGGATGTTCTTGCCCCAGGTTGAGGATCATAAGCTCTCACTTTGTTCAAAACATAAACTGCATCCGAAAAATCCGAAATGACCAGGTCCGACGCCTGGACCTTTGGCGCGTAAGAAGGTGCTCCCTCCTGTTTACAAAGCTCGATTCTCCCGGCCTCAGCTATCTTCAAGAAATCAAGCAAAGCTTCCCTTCCGAGTCTCTCAAGCTTTTCATAGAGCGAACCAAAATTGTCTGAAATCTCTATCTCGATCTCCCTCCTCAAAGCTATTTCGCCGGTATCCATTCCTTCGTCGATCTTGAATATGGTTATACCGGTCCTCGTTTCCCCGTTTTCGATTGCTCTTTGAATCGGAGCGGCTCCTCTGTATTTCGGCAAGAGTGAGGCGTGGACATTGAAACAGCCTAAAGTTGGAAGGTCAATAACACTTGATTTGAGAAGCTTTCCGTACGCAACAACCACTATTAGATCTGGAGAAAGTTCTTTGAGTTTTTCCAATCCTTCTCCAGAATTGACTTTTTCGGGTTGAAAGACTGGCAATCCGTAGACTTCTGCAACTGACTTCACAGGAGTAGGATAGACTCTTCGTCCCCTTCCTTTAGGTCTGTCGGGTTGCGAAAAGACACCTATTACCTTAACACCTGACTCAACAAGCGCTTTCAAATGTGATGCAGCAAACTCCGGCGTACCCATGAAGACAATATTCATCTATCCAACGCTTTCCTTAATTATCTGATCAAGTTTGGGTTTCAAGATTGCCCTTTTTGCTGACGAGAGATAGTCGACGAAGAGTATCCCGTCCAGATGATCGGTTTCGTGTTGTACTATCCTTGCGGGATAATCAGTGAGGTCGTCTTCATGGTAATGACCATACTCGTCCTGATAACGAATTCGAACGGAGGCCGGTCTGACTACATCTGCGTAAATTCCGGGTATGCTTAGGCAACCTTCTTCTATCTTGACCTTCTCATCGCTTCTAAAAAGGATCTCGGGATTTACTACAACCCTTAGTCCGTCGCCGGGGTCGTAGACGAAGAGCCTTCGCGATATCGCTACTTGCGGTGCTGCAAGACCAACTCCGTCTTCTACATACATCGTCTTACTCAGTTCATTCACGAACTGTCTGAGTTCATCATCGAATACCTCTACCTTCTCCGAAACATCTCTCAATATAGGATTTCCTATGTAAATCACTTTCACTCTTACCACCCTCTTGAAATCTCTTTCAGTTTCTCAAAGTAATCATTATCTGTCATTATTGCGTGGAGAGGGGTTATCGATACGAATCCAGACTTTACGGCATTATAATCGCAATCGGTTGAGCACTCATCTTCAACTACCTCTCCGAATATCCAGTAGTAGTTATTTCCGTATGGATCTTTTCTCTTTTCGAAATAGTCCTTGTATCTCCGTCTGCTCTGCCTCGTCACCTTCCAACCCTTGAGCTCCTCAGATTTGACAGAAGGGACATTTATATTGAGGGCCGTGAAGTCTGGCATCATCTTAACATCAAAGACTCTGAGAAAACTTACCATAAACGCTGCGGCAGTCTCGAATTCCGGATTACTCCAGTCACTACTTGAAACTGCAATCGATGGAGTATCCATTACGGCGCCTTCTAGAGCACCTGAAACCGTTCCCGAATAAAGGACATCTATACCCATGTTCTGACCCTTGTTTACACCACTGATGACCAAATCGATCTTCTTTTCGGAAATTGCCAGAAGTCCAAGTTTAACACAGTCGGCAGGCGTACCGTTTATGGCATATCCGATGTTTTTGTTGCCAACTTTTACTTGCTTGGCCCAAAGCGGGGTTCTGATTGTTATTGCATGCCCAGTTGCACTTCTTTCAACGTCTGGAGCAACAACTAGGACATCATGTTCTTCCGAAAGCGCTTCCGCGAGTTTTATAATTCCGGGCGACATTATTCCATCGTCATTTGTAACCAGGATATTCAATATTTGTACCTCCTCTTAACTGTTCGAACTAATCATCTTGTATACTTATTCTACAATATTGAGCGCAACTTTTCTTTTTGACTCAGGGGGCATCCTGTGGACTTTGACCGACTCATCAACTGCATACCGCACATAAAAGAAATTTTGGGCGTTGTCGAGAAGGCTTTTGAGAATTACGACGACCCGGCTCATGACATCTCTCATGTTCTACGAGTAACTGAAAGTGCGAGTGAAATAGCCATCCGTGAAGGGGCAAACCTCGAAATTGCGGTCATTGCTGCACTTCTTCACGATATTAAGCGACCCGAAGAGGATTTCACTGGAATAGATCATGCGGAGAGCGGAGCGAAATATGCGTTTCAGCTTTTGAATGAGATGGGTTTCGAATCTCAATTCACTTTCGAAGTCTCTGAAGCAATTAAGGTGCACCGATATTCTTCTGGATTAAACCCTTCCAGCATGTCGGCAAGAATACTGCAAGATGCCGATAGGCTCGATGCAATAGGTGCTATTGCTGTCGCAAGGGTTTTTTCATTTTCGGGAAAAACGGGAACTCCTCTTCATTCACCAAAGCTCAAGCCAGGTGATTCATACAAAGGGTACTCAAGTACTGCCATTAATCATTTCTTTGAGAAGATATTGAAGATAACTCCGGAGAGTTTCTGGACGAAGACCGCAAAGGAAATCGCAGAAAACCGCTACAGATTTGTCGTGCAATTCGTGAAACAGTTTCTTTCAGAATGGGGTGGGATCTGAACTTCATTATCTGATTTCAAAATACTCGAATCTCATGAAGGGTAGCTCTTCAATTTCCGTCTTGGTTACATTTGCATACGTAGGGCCCCGATCAATGCTTTCAATAAAAGCCTCAATATCGGGATCTCTCCCAGAGCCAACTATCTCGACGCTCCCATCGGGTTCGTTCCTGACATAGCCAGTTATGCCCAGAGACCTGGCGGTGTACAGAGCGTAATATCTAAACCCCACTCCCTGTACGCGTCCGTAGACTCTAATCCTTACCGTCCTCATAAGCCCAGTTCTTCACCGACCAGAATAACTGTGTATCTCCAGGGTCTTCTTCTTGAATCAACAATTATCGAGTATATTTCACAAATCCTTTCATCGCTGTCGCAGTCGGTACAGAGACCGCTTTCAGCACAGGGAGTATGCAGATTCAATCTTTTAGCGTTCATCGGTGCTATTGATCTAATCCTCTTGATTCCAGCGTCTAAATCGCTGACAACCTTGTTAACTCCAGCAATTAGAATCACTTTGTCGGGCCCGAAGGTAACTGCGGCAGCCCTGTTACCGTTGCCATCAAGCAAAAGTATCTCGCCACTTTCAGTTATGGCATTTGCACTGCAGAAATAATAATCGGCCTCAAACGCACTGATCATTATCCTCTTCTTTTCCTCATTACCAGAAACAGAATCTCTATCAAGAAAGTTGTACTTTCCAGACTTCAGAAGGTCGGATACCCCAGTTTCCTGAAGAGTAAGGGAACCTCCCGCACTCACAGTTGCTTCGTCAGGAACGAGCTTTGAAACCGCATCTACGACCATCTCTTTATCGGGGAAGTACATGAATTTTATCGCCTTACTCTCGAAAACTTTCGCAAGTCTTTCAGAGAGTTTCTCGTTCTTCCAACGCCTTAGACTGTTTCTCATAAAGGACTCCTTTTCTAAGAAAGAAATATTCTGATCTACTCTACTTCGTGGTGTCACGGGCAAGCTGCGTTCAATAGACTAAAAGGTAATTATCTCCGCTCCCCTCTCTACATAAGGAGCCAAAGGCACATGGTTCTTCATACTTCCATTTAAGGGAAGACCTTCCTTCTCCACTATCTCAAGCACACCCATCAACTTGGAACAACCATAACAAACGGCCTTGATCAAACCTTTCCTCTTTGCCTCGCTGTAAAGCCCATGTAGAGCATCCGTTTCGTTTACAATTTCCTTCAAGAGACTGGGTGATTCTCCCTCCATCACGATAGACACTTCGATTCCCTTTTCAGACATGTCCAGTGCATTTAGGAGCGCGTGTAAAAAACAAGCTTTCTTGCCTTCAAAGGCAAGTATAATCACTTCAGCCGACATCTATTCACCTCCAAGTAGCTTGTTCAATTTCATTGCGAAAGTCAGATCTCCGGAAATTTTGAGTTTTCCGCTCATAAAAGCAGCAAAAGGATTGACAGCTCCTCCGACAATTCCTTCGAAGGTTTCAAGATCAGTACTTATGGAACAATCCGAAGGTTTGTCTTCCTCGTACACTTCAAGTCTTCCATCCAAGATTTCGACAGCGAATTTTGATGGTTCCCCACCCGCGATGAAAAACATATATGTGCCGCTGATTTCTGAAAGCCTTTCGGCTCTCAGGCTCTTTATCTTACAGACTGCCTCCCTTACGGTCATCGATCTACCTCCTGCTTTTCAAAATACATACAAAGTCTACCATCTTGCTGTACAATGAGAACGATATTTCTAAGAACCGGGGGTGACGAATTGAAGAAACGCTTCTTTCGTTATTTGAATTCTGTTGTTAAGGTCAGTGTTGTGAGAGAGGGAAAGACAAAGCTGAAGAGCGGCGCGGTGATAATTGAACCCGAAGAGGAACTTGACGAGCTGGGTGCATGTCAACTTCTAGGCGTATTAGATCTTGGACAGGCTAGAACATTTGTTTCAAGAGCCGGTAATGAGATGAGTGTCGCTGAGAATGACGCCGGTTATGTTGTGAACATCACGCTCCAGAAGAACCAGGCTGTCCTAGGGCTAGGAGAGACAATGGGACCTTTGAACAAAAGAGGCAGTATCTATGAGATGTACAATACCGACGAACCTGATCACTCGCCATCAAAGAGGAGACTGTATTCATCTCTTCCCGTTTTCCACATTGTTTCCCCCGAAGAGCAGTTCGCTCTTTTTCTTGACCATCCAGGTTATTCGAGTTTTGACATTGGATTTGAAAATAGAGACACAATCAAAATAGGCATTGAGGGGGACGGTTTCGATCTTTTCATTTTCGTTGGGAGTCCTTCTGATACAATTAGACGCATCTTCAAGCTCACAGGGAATCCATTGTTGTTTCCTGCCTGGTCCTTAGGTTACCATCAGTCTAGATGGTCATATGCAAACGAAGAAGCGGTTTTAGAGATTGCTGAAAATTTCAGGAGACGCCGCATTCCGTGCGATGCAATTCATTTGGATATTGATTACATGGATGATTTCAAGGTCTTCACGTGGGACAAAAATCGCTTCCCAAATCCTTCTTCCTTGATGGCTAAGCTGTCAAGCATGGGGATCAAGACTGTTGCAATAATCGATCCAGGGGTCAAAGCTCAGGACGGATTTGATATTTACGAAGAAGGGCAGAAGAAAGACTTGTTCTGTTTGAGAAAGGACGGTAGCCCATTTAGAGCTGCTGTCTGGCCTGGAGAATCGAGGCTCCCAGATTTTCTAAACTCTGCCGCAAGGGAGTGGTGGGGTCAACACTATGATCGTCTTATAAAGAATGGAGTCTCAGGATTCTGGAACGACATGAACGAACCTGCTATCTTCTATACACCGGAATCTCTTTTAGAACTTAAGCTTATGGCCGAAGAGCTTCATGATTCTGGAATCGAAACTGAATTCCTTTTTGGAAAGATTATTTCGAAGAAGAAGTATTACGATCACGGAGTAGATTTCGTTCAAAAGGATGACGATGGGAACACTCATTCTCATAGAGAGGTAAGAAATATCTATGGCTTCAATATGGCTCGTTCCGCATACGAAGGAATCAGGAAGAGCAAGTCTGATCTGAGACCGTTCAATATAACCAGGTCTTCGTATCCTGGAATACAACGTTATGCAGTCCTGTGGACTGGTGACAATGCAAGTCAATGGGAGCAGCTTCTGAATGAGATTAGGCTGATTCAGTCTATCTCCTTAGCAGGAGTTAGTTTCACCGGATGCGATGTCGGAGGGTTCGGTGACGATTGCTCCGGAGAATTGCTAGTTCGTTGGACACAGTTTGGGGCTTTCCTCCCTTTCTTCAGAAATCATAGCGCCATAGGGACAAGGAATCAGGAACCCTGGGCCTTCGACAAGGAAGTTGAGGAACTTGTAAGGGAAGCGATTGAGCTACGCTATTCTCTTCTTCCATACCTGTATTCGGTACATAAACAATCTGCAAACGGGGAGATGACTATGGTTAGACCGCTCGCTCTGATTTGGCCCGGCGATAGCGAAACGTATTATGCCGACGACCAGTTCATGATCGGTCCTTCGATAATGGTAGCTCCCGTTTATCAAAGAAATTCCGAAGGAAGGCATGTTTATCTTCCAGGCGAAGAGTGGCTTGATCTCAACACCAGAAAAGTGGTCAACAGCGGTCATTCATGGGCAAAAGCACCTCTCAACATCATTCCTTACTTTTTGAAGAAAGACTCGCTCGTTGCCATGACGGACGGTCTGCAATTTGTGAAAAGCGGCTCCTGGAAAACTCTGAAGTTCTTGGGCTTTGTTAAGGATAGGGCCGAATTCTACCTATATGAGGATGATGGTCTCACAGAGGCATATAAGAAAGGCGAGTATTCATCAAAAACAATCATAGTTGATAATACTTCAAACGGGCTGAAGGTTGAAGTCAAACCCCAAGAAGGTAGCTTCAAGTGTGATGAAAGAAGGATAGAGTTCGAAATACACGATGGAAGAAAGCTTTATAAAAGATCGATTATAGATTCCCCGGATGGTTGTGAGTTTCTAATATATTAGCTCAAAATCCAGATAAGGGAGCAGTCTAGTGTTTTCAAGCATGATTCCTGCTTTTATGTGCATGGGATAGGCTGCGTACAGGAAGGCTGTTTCAAACTTGTAGATAGCTATTCTCCAGGAAAACCGACTACCGATCAAAAAGTCGATCTTTCCCCCAATACCTTCCTCTGAGAAATGGACGAGATTCATCACATTGAGACCCCTTCTCGAAATGACATAATCCGAGTCCAGGGAAAAGCCGACAACAATGTTAGTGTCGTCTCTAAAGCCCCAAAGTTCCACCGGGACTATGGAAGGCTCTTCCCCGAAAGTAACTCTGGAGTAAATTGTCGAATCTATAGTAAATCCGTGCTTATTCCAATCGAAGTCTACGTTTATTCCAACATCTACGAGATTAGAAGTCGCCGTCTGTGTGTCTCGAACATTTATCAGTGTATTGAGCGAGGCCTGACCTCCGTACAGTGCTGAGGAATCCTCAAGAGCCGCGTCGAGGGAACCGGCAATTCTCAAAGGATACTCAAGCGAAGCTTTCCAACCGAAAGAAAGCTTGGGATCAATCCTGTAGCGCCTGTAAACGTTTAACAGAGCTTTCGGCTCAAGATTGGCATATTCGAGCGACAGAGAGAAATCCACCGGCAAATAGTCTTCGCTGAAGAGTTGAACATTGATTCCAGGCAACATCGTCTCGAAGTCGAACGACACCCCTCCAAGAAGCTTGTTGCGAAAAGTTAGGTCGGAAAAGAGCACCGAAATCCCCTTAAAGGGAAGTAGCGAAACGAATCTCCAGTCTGAAAAGCCGTTGTAAGCGACTCCCTCTATTTCTTGAGGAGGACTCAAAATGATTTCTTTGCTCTCCAAACTATAATCGGTTGGTTTTGTGTTGGAGGAGAAGAGCAGCTTCCTTCCCTGAAGCTGGCCTACGGCAATCACGCCGTCTGCAATCATTACTGGTTCCCTAACATATCTTGAGAAGGAGCTCTTTCCGATCATCTCACCTTCAGATGTGACAACATAAACATCGCTGCCGAACTCGTTCTTAACAGAAATTAAAAATCCCTCGGAAACCCAACCACCAATCGAGAAATCATTCGTAACGTCAAAAAATCCAAACTTTTCGGTGCTTGAGTTATAAATCGCCAGTGACTTGTCGCCTTTATTGTTAATTCTGAATGCAATTAAACTGCCGTCACAAGATACTCTTATATTGTCAATTTGAGTCGAAGGATCAAGTGGCGTGAAGATCCTGGTTACCCTTTCCGTTCTCAAAGAAAGGATTTCTATCGAAGAAATGCCGAGATTGTTTCTCACAACAAGAAGCCTATCCT
Organism: Mesotoga sp. H07pep.5.4; assembly: GCF_003664935.1. Classification (NCBI taxonomy): domain Bacteria; kingdom Thermotogati; phylum Thermotogota; class Thermotogae; order Kosmotogales; family Kosmotogaceae; genus Mesotoga; species Mesotoga sp. H07pep.5.4. Next base: position 14,138 of record NZ_JFHM01000031.1, on the reverse strand, counting down.
TGCCCAAATAATCGATTTCACGAAGATGAGCCGTTTTTGTTCTCTCTAACTTGCCTTCCCTAAAGAAATACAATCTGGTTTCGGATTGCTCCTCTTCAAAGAGGATAAGCGCTATTTCGCTTTCAAAGACTGCGAAATCCACAATCTCCATTGTAGAATTAAATATCTCAACGCCTTCGATGTTGAGAGAATAACATTTCATCTGCCTATCAAGAGAAAGATAGTAAAGTTTCCCGTCATAAATCTTTGGTCTGAAATGATTGACGAATTCGCCAACGCCACGTGAGAATTCGTAAACGAAGGGTACTTCCGCAGCTTCCCATTTCTTGATTTGATATTCTATGAACTCCTCTTTAAGCTCTTCATAGCTTTTTCCATATACCTTCTTTATCGCAAGCTCTATCCCTGTGAGACCAAGAAGTCCCCTCTTCACTTTCACAAGTTCCAGTAAGCTTTCGATTCCGTAAGTCTCGGAAAGATAAGAAAGAAAAGCATAGCCGTAATTGTAGTAAGACTCTCCGCCTATTCCGCTGAACCCTGTTACTACAGTCTCCTCCGAAAATGGCTCATTTTCCATTAATTGATCTAGCAGAAAAGGCAATCGCCTGTAGTCGTACTCGTAAAGATCTCCGATTAGTTCACTTCCCAATTGAGCAAAGCCTTCAGTAAGCCACATAGGCTGAAGTGCATTGGGCAAATAGGCTTTGGAGACATAGTTTCTCAGTATGTTTCCAAATTCAGTGACCGAAGTGATCTGAAACAGGTGAGTCAGTTCGTGAGTGATCACCTCTTCCAGCCAAAAACCGTCGTTTCTATATGGGTAGTCCATTCCAACTGTCATTATATAAATCGATTCAAGAACTGGATTTGCCAGCCCATTAGAACGATCTTCATAGCCACCGATGATCACAGTTATCTTCTCTTTAAACGGATTGCCAAACAACTCACTTAGAGTATCAAAGGCATCTTCCGCCAACGCCTCAACCTGAAAAATAGAGGAAGCCACTTCCTTATGGTACAAGTATACAAAGTGATCGGACTCATGCTTCAACCAGTCGAGATCCCTAAATGAATACCCGGAAAGAAATGCCGACAATAAGAGAAATGTTATCAAGAAATATCTTCTGAACAAAAAAAGCCACCGCCCTCTGAAAACGAAGCACAACTACTATTATTATAGACTATGTGTAGCAGACAACGTTCTCGGGTTGCCGGTTTGTTTTTCCCGGTGATATTATTGATTGAGGTGTTTTATGGCAGAGAAAGAAAGGGACAGACTTCTGGCCTATTTTGCTGGCATTGGTTCTTCGGTGATATTTGGTCTTTCCTTCTTGTTTACGAAAAACGCTCTTGAATATACAAATCCGATGTACTTTCTTTCGTACCGGTTTTCAGTCGCTTTCGTGACGATTTCTCTCCTGAGAGCGTTGGGTGTAATCAAAGTAAGGCCATACAAGTCTATTTTCAAGGATTTGCTTTTGCTCAGTCTTGTTCAACCGGTCATGTACTTCATCTTCGAGAACGTTGGAGTCTCACTGTCGACATCGTCCGAAGCTGGTATCCTGCTTTCGACAATTCCGATATTCGTTCTTATATTCGCCAGAGTCTTTCTTAAGGAAAGACTTGCCGCTCCTCAAGTGTTCTCAGTCTTGACCGCGCTACTGGGAATAGTTCTGATAACAGCCGGGAAGGGTCTTTCGGCGGGCGGCAGTGTCCTTGGACCCATCATTCTTTTAGGTAGCACAGTTTCAGCTGCCTTTTACAATATTTTGTCAAGAAAGGCTTCTGTCAGGTTTAAAGCATGGGAAATAACATATCATATGATGACTATGGGTTTCATCTCTTTCACTTTGATCGCTGTGGTAACATCTTTGATAAAAGGAGAGTTCTCTTTCTACATTTTAGGCTTGGGTACACCTCAGGTTGCCATAGCAGCGCTTTATCTGGGCACTTTGTCATCGGTCGGAGCCTTTTTCCTCATCAATTTCATGCTTTCTAAGCTTGAAGCGTCGCGATCAACGGTATTCGTTTATCTGTCGACTGTCGTATCTCTTTTAGCCGGAGTTGTCTTCAGAGGCGAGAGATTCGGTCCACTTCAGGTAATTGGGATATCTCTAATTCTTCTGGGAGTTTGGGGTGCCAATGCCTTGGCGAGAAGAAAAACAAGGGAGGAGTCAAAATGATGTTAGTAAAGAAAATGATGATCATCCTTTTCTTAACGGTTATGACATTAGGATGCGGAGTATCTTTCTTGACCACATCGGAGAGCACACCTTCAGTAGTAGTTATGGAAAAATCAATGACACTCGAAATGATGAGACTGGAAAACGATTGGTGGACAGCAGAGGTTTCTCTTGAACCTGGTAGATACCGTTACTATTTCACCACAGAGGAATCGAGTTTCCCAGATGAAAGGAACGATGAAAAATCTTACGAGAATGAAAGAGAAATGTCTGTGATGATTGTCGAGGATTTCGAGGTCCTACATGATTCTGTCAGACACAGCGTTGGAGACAGGGATTATTTAAACCCGATAAACCATGATGAATACTATTTTGCAGTCTCGGCTCCGACCGATGTCCCTTTTGAAGCCAAAATCGTAATTGATGGGGAACGCTACCCGCTTGAATATCTACGGGACTTTGGAAATCAGAGCTTCTACCGCACAGAAAGATTAAGCGTCGAAGAACTTGAATACTACTTCGAAATACAGACCGATTCTGGACTTGTCTTTCTCGACTCTCTTGGACTCTGCAGAAAACCCCGAATTCCCTACTGTTTTTCGAAAGAGAGCCTTCCGATTTCCTACTTCGACCTCCCTGATTGGTCAAAGGGAGCAACATACTATCAGATATTCCCGGAGAGATTTGCCAATGGAGACCCGAGAAATGATCCGCCAAACGTTCAGGAATGGAATGCCGATCCCGATTACGCAAATCTTGGAGGAGACGGTTTCTTTGGTGGCGATCTCAAAGGGATTTTGGATCATTTCGATCACTTACTTGAACTGGGGGTAGATGCAATATACCTCAATCCCATTTTCGAGAGCCCCTCAAGCCATAAATATGACACCGAAGACTATCTGAAAATCGATGACAATTTCGGAGACGACCAGCTCTTCGAGGAACTTCTAACCGCTGCCAATGACAGCGACGTAAAGATCATTCTCGACGGAGTGTTTAATCACACTGGATACGACTTTTTCGCCTTCAAGGATCTAAGAGAAAGGGGAGAAGAATCTCCCTACGTTGACTGGTATTTTGTGAAACGCTTTCCGATAAGAAAAGTTCAGGACAGGGCAATGACATATGTTGGGTGGAACGGCTACGCATATATGCCGAAAATAAACGCTCTTAACAAAGATTGGCAATCATACGTTGAGAGACTGGTAAGGAAATACGATTGCGACGGAATTGGCGGTTGGCGTTTAGACGTCGCAACAGAAGTAGACCCACTATTCTGGACCGACTTTTTCAGACCGCTTTTGAAAAGCTTAGACGATGAGATGATACTTGTCGCTGAGTTTTGGGGTGACGCTAGATCTCTGCTAAGAGGTAAGAGTTTCGATTCTGTCATGAATTATCCTTTCAAGGATGCTGTTGTAGAATACGTGTTCAGAGCCGGAAATTCCGCAGCTAAGTTTGCTGCTATGACAAATCTGTACCTGAATGCTTATCCACCCCAGACTCTTCATTCTCTATGGAATATTCTCGACAGTCACGACACCGAAAGAATCCTTACTCTTGCTTTCAATCAGATCGACCTTATGAAGATCGCTGTGGCTCTCCAGATGACGTTCATTGGCAGTCCAGTGATCTACTATGGAGATGAGATAGGAATGAAAGGAGGTCGTGACCCTGAAAACAGAGCGCCAATGATCTGGGATGAAGAGCGCTGGAATCATGATGTTCACGATTTCTATAAGGCTTTGTTAGATCTTAGAAGATCGCACGAATCGATCCGCACTGGCGAGTATGAGGTCATTGCCGCTGAAGGACCGGTTTTCTCTTTTAGAAGATGGAAGGCCACTGACGAAGTAATAGTAATAACCAATCCCTCACGAGAGGCTGCATTCTTCAGCCCTTCGATGGAAGGTGAATTCACAGAATACTTGACTGGAGAGACTATTTCATTTTTTGGTGGGGAGATCAAAGTTCCTCCCCTAACGGTGTGGATTCTTACTCCAAGAGACAGCGTTAACTGATTTCATTTGAAGTTCGCGGTATCTTCCCGTTGTTACTTTATATAATTTTCGTACTAGATATCACATGAATCACTTTTTGCTATCCATATGCTTTTTGGTGGAAGCTCGACTTCCTTAACCGGAGGCTTAACTCCTGACCAATTTTCATACATCTCTTTGAGCTTTATGGAGTGTCTAGGCGTGTCAGTAAGATTGACAAATGAAGTCACATTGCAGTAATTGGCCTTTCTAGTGCAAGTGGCAAAAACACTATTCATTCCGTCAAGGAAGACACGAGGTTCTCCTCCTTTTAGCATTATCGCTTCTTTTAGAAGTGAGATTCCCTGTGAATCAACCAGTTCCATATCGTCGCTGTTTATCATCATTCCATCAAGCAGTCCCACGGACAAGGCGAAGATCCTCTTCTCTTCTTCAGTCATTTCGCACTTTCTCAATATGACCGTGTCGGGATCATTAAGCCAAAGTCTTCTATGCATAAATGCTCTTGTATAAGCATTTCTTAGTGAAAACCTTGCACTGGGAATACCGATATCCATAGCTTCACCGTTCCATTGTGGAGAGGTATCAGATCCAATCCTCATACCATCCACAAATCCTACCGAAGGGAGAAGCGGCGCGCCGCAACCAAGAATGAAGCAATCTTTTCCGGCGGCATCTCTTATAGCCTTCATGCCTATTCTATAAGCCTCGATCGGACCGCAGTCCTCTCTGTATCTCCTTCCGGGAATGGCACCGGCGAAAAGAAAGTCGATCTTCAGATAATCAAAACCAGATCTCCTTATCGAGACAATCAAATCTCTCAGGTGTTCAAGCACCTTGGGATTCGTAGTATCCAGGGAAAATATCTTCTTTCCCCAGTTCCTGTAGGCAATTCTCGGTGAGCCGTCTTCGTTTCTCACGAACCAATCCTGATGTTCCCTGAAGACTTTCGAAGTTTCAGACGCAGAAAACGGTGCAATCCAGAGACCCGCCGAAAATTTCCTCTTTCTTATTTCGGAAGCGATTTCCTTCAATTCAGGAAATTTGGAGTTTGTTTCGAGCCAATCACCAATATCCTCCTGGTATCCGTCGTCAAGCTGAACCAGTCTATAATCGATTTTCTCTCGATCTCTAATTTCCGCGAGCAGCCGAATATTCTTTGACAGTTGTTCAAAGGTGATGTCTGAGAAGTATTGATACCAACTACACCACCCGACACCGCTGAAATCGTTGAACTCGACCTTGTTGCTTTTCTTGATAAGACTTGCATAATTCTCTAACATACTCCACAAACTGTCTTTGCCAAAAATCACCATCTTCTCGAGCTGAACTGATTCACCTGGCGCCAGTTCAGCCCCAAAGAGATCTGCCGAGCCGCGTATATTGCACTGATCGTCGTTCCAGAGAAAGTATTGATGCGAGAATCTGCTGGATAGAAATCCAACAACCAACTCATCAGTGGCAATGAAGTAATCGCTTGGTCTTCTTCCCTCCCTCAAGATTTCGGGAATAGGTGTTGCTGAGAAGAGACTTATCTCATGTGAATCGGCGTACTGAACGAAAGGATCCACAATCGGTTGTTCCCAGTAAGCCTTGAATGGTAGCCATGATTGCCAACCATTGTAATATACGGGTTCGCTAACGTCCTCTATTTCAAGAAGATCTATCTTTCCGACTTTCTTCGGAGCATCAGATCTATTCACTACTGAAATCTGGAGGAGAATCCCCGGCGAATCGGTAAGTCTCTCGAAGTCGTATATATAAACAAAATTGCCTGCCTCCATTTTGAATTCCTTTCTGTCCGCCAGAAGGAACTCCTCGATACTAGAGACCCTTATTTTCAGCACTTCATATCACCTCACAGCTTGTTGACAATTATAGACGGGTGAAGAAGTAAGTTGAATTGCAGTCTAACCAACAGCTTCATAAGGAAAGCCGTTTATATTCTTATTCCTGCATTTCGGTTTTCTTTGCTTCTTCTCACGCTCAGTTCCTTTATTTCTCAGCTTCCGTTCTTTCCGGCAAAGAGCTGCGACGAGGCCAACTAAATTCCCTTCATAGCGAAATCTAGGTCGGACAGAAGATCCTCTAGATCCTCAATGCCGACAGAGAGTCTTACACCTCCTTCTGAAAGACCTGCATCGCGTAACTGCTCGGAAGACAAAGAAGCATGACTTGTCAAGACGGGAATGGTTGCAAGAGACTCAACACCGGCAAGACTAGTAGCTTCAAGAAACAGCTCGCTCCTTCTTATGAACGATTTAGCTGCACTCAAACTTTCCAGTTCGAGATAAACTACGCCTCCAAATCCCCTGCATTCAGAGAAACAGGCCGGTACGCTTGCCTTCAACGAAGGATAAGAAACCCGAAGTACTTCTGGATTTTTCGAGAGAAATTCTGCCACTTCTCTTGCATTTCTGTTGTGCAATTCCATCCTAGGGCCAAGAGTCTTCGCCCCGCGGCCAACCAGAAAAGCGTCGAAGGGCGCCCCATTTGTACCCAATTTGATCATTACCTTTCTTACCCTTTTTTCCAGACCACTGTCTTTGAAGGCGGCAAACCCTGCAATGACATCTGAATGCCCGTTCACATACTTGGACAGACTCTGAATGTCTACGTCTGCCCCGTATTCGAGCGGCCTGAAATTATACGGAGATAAAAACGTATTGTCTACTACGAGAACAGCTTCTTTTTCTCTAGTAATTCGAGCAATCCCTTCAATGTCTGAAAGAATCAAATCGGGATTCGACATCGACTCGACATACACAATGCCCGTCTTATCGTCAATAAGAGTTTCCAGTTCATCAATTCGTGACTGATCGAATCTCCTTATCTCAACTCCCATTCCCGGCAGATCGGAGATAAGGCTTTGCGTTCCTCCATAGATATTTCTCGAGATCACCAGGTTCATTCCGGATTTGAGAATGGACAGAAAAACAGTAGTTATGGCACCCATTCCAGATGAGAAGAAGACGCCGCCAGTTCCGCCGAACAGATCCGATAGCTTTCTTTCTACCACTCCAATAGAGGGATTTCCAACCCTTGTGTAAAGAACTTCCGAGCTTTCGTCCATGTACTTCACGTCATCTGCCAAGAAGTTAGATGTTTGAAAGATGGGTGTGCTAACCGCATCGTTTATCTTTTTCTCTTCACCAGCGTGAATTGCTCTTGTGTTGAATCCCCGCATATATATCTCAGCTTTCGTTTAGCAAAGAGTCAACTCTTACAACTCTCTTCTCTTTTGCGGAAATGAGTCCCGCTTCTATGGTGGCAAGATCCATAACTGCCTCTTCAACTGATCCCAGAGAGTTAATCTGACCCTCTAACACCCTGTGAAAATCAGTAAACTCTTCGGCAAAACCATCTGTTTTATTAAGAAAGAGTTTCTCCCTGTCGCTGGAATATATCTCAAGAGTAGCTTCGTCTTTGTCAACTTGGACTATTCCTTCTGTGCAGACTATTTCAAATCTATTTAGAGAAGCGGGGGCGCCATAGACGACGGAATAGTTACCAATCACATTGGAACCCAGAGTCATATTGAAGACCGCGGAGTTTTCAGCACCAAGATAGTCGAAATTCTTCTCCGAAAAGCCGCTTACTTCCTCAACGTTACCAAGAATCTTGCGAAGCGCGGCCACATCATGTACCCCTCCATCAGAGATGAATCCACCGATGTGCTGAGGCGTCTGCCTCCACTTAGTCTGAACGTATTTGTTGTCCTGCCCGAAATCTACCCACTTCAACCAGCTGAATGCCAGAGGCTTGCCAAGTCTTCCCTCCTTGATAAGTATTTCGGCCTTTCTGTAAACCTCGATATGCCTGTAATTCTCCGCTATATAAATGGGAGTATTACCTGGAAGATGCAACAATCGGATGGCTTCCTTAGTAGTGGCCGCTACTGGCTTCTCACAGATAACCGGCTTGTTTGCCTTTCTTGCCGCCTCAATCATTTGTGGATTCAAGGCAATTGGAACTGCAAGCACAACAGCGTCCACAACATCAGAATTCAGCATTTCTTCATACGAATCAAAGACCTCAACATCGCCACCAGCTATTTTGGCAAATTCCTCAGCCTTTCTTCTAGTCCTGCTGTTCACGGCCGTAATCTTGAATAACTCGGTCAGTCTTCTCAACGCGGGCAGATGGAGCTCCCTAGATGCTATTCCGGCACCCACAATACCCAAATTGACTTTCATGCAACTCCTCCTTAGAAAGAACTACAAAGAGACGGATGGAATAGTACTCTCTGCTCGACTGTCCAAACACATATTAAAGCGGGAAGGTGGCATCCACTTCTCTCGCTCCATCTGACGGTCTTACTTCATAAGAGTCGAGATCAATTCCAAATCTCTCTTTGTATCTGATTTTCATGACTTCAACTATTTTTTTCACCTCAATCTTTTCACATAAAGCGAGTACCGAACCGCCGAATCCTGCTCCTATCATTCTTGCACCGGAGACACCTCCAATTTCTCGTAGAGTGTCAACGATAAAATCAGTCTCTTCGCAAGTTACTTCATAATCAAGAGCCAGTGATTCGTGGGACTGAATCAATATTCGGCCGAGATTCTCGAAATTCGAGTTCGACATCATCTTCATGGCCTCTAGAACCCTCATATTCTCAGAAACAACATGTAGCGCTCTTCTGTAGTATAGATCACCAAGTTTACCTCTGTTAGGGAAGAGATCAATCATGGAGACCTCTCGATAACTGTTCTTCCCGAGTATTTCGAGAGCCTTATTTGCTTCGGCCCTTCGAGTATTGTAGTTACCACTGGAGAGAGAATGATGAACCTTGGAGTCGAATACGACAAATGTGTATTCACCAAGCTCTAACGGTACATATTCGTGGCGCATCTCGAGAGTGTCTAGGAAGATTGCCGTGTCCTTTTTTCCCATCACGGCTGCAAACTGATCCATAATTCCACACTGGACACCGACAAACTCATTTTCGGCCTGCTGAGCAAAACTATAAAGTTCTTTGTCCCCCAGCTTAAGTCCATACACCGAATTCAACGCTAAGATAAGAGCAACTTCAAGAGCAGCTGAGCTTGAGAGGCCGGCACCTTCAGGGATGCTAGAGCTGATTTTGATCTTCATCCCTCCAAAGTCAACGCCAAGGTTATCCTTCAAAACCCAGAAAACTCCTTTTAGATAGTCACTCCAATCGCCGGTCTTTTCTATGCTTTCCTCCCGAAATGAGACTGGCTCCCTTCCAGCAGAACTCAAAGCAATGACGCTCTCGTCTGTCCGCTCAATCGACAGTAATACATATTTGTCAATCGCGACAGGCATAACGAATCCCTGGTTATAGTCGGTGTGTTCACCAATGACATTAACTCTACCGGGCGCAACAAAATACCTCTTCAACACTACACCTCCAACATCGCACATATGTCTTTTTGCCCTATATTGAGAGAATAGCACTACCCCGGTAAAAAAACAAAGCGGGCCTAAGCCCGCAGATGGTCTGATGATTTAACCTTAGTGGATTCCCAGCAAATTATCTATCCTATTCTTATCGAACCCGACTATTACCTGACTACCAATAGTTATGACTGGAACACCCATCTGTCCGCTCTTCTTTACCATCTCTTCTGCTTTAGCTCTATCTTTGCTCACATCGTAGTCCTTGAAAGGAATCCCATTGGTTCTGAAATAGTCCTTTGCTCTCTTACACCAAGGACAAGACGGTGTGGAATACACAATTACCTTTGCGTTCATTTGATTCTTCACCTCCATTACCCCCGAGGGGTATCATAAACTAATTATAAAGGATTAGAATTTCAGTTGTCAACCCTGTTCACTTTCGGGTTAATCAGCTCAAATTCAATGTAGGAATCAAGGTCTCACCTTGTTAAAAATCATCTCGAGTCTTTGTAGCTGGCGCAGCAAAGTGAGCTGTTGATCAGATACTCTCTTCCTGTTGGAAATAAGGTCCTGTAGGTGACCAAGAGCAACTAGCTTTGCAATGTCATCATTAGTCCATGACTGTTTTGAAAGAAGCTCCTTCTCGGTTTTTTTCCATTCCATGTAGAACAACCTTCCAGAAGGCGTCCACCGAGCAAAGATATTCTTTGGAAGAACGAGAAGTAGCCAGCCGAGACACCAATCGACGTAAAGGACTATTGAAATCGCCAGCGATTCATCGGGGAAGGAGAGATAAACTTGCCAGTTCCCAAAGACGAATTTCAATATCAGTGACCATATTATTAGATACAATATAGAAAACACAGACATTACAGTTGAACCCAGATACTCATAGAATCGCCCCGACTTTACAACACGCATAGCATGCTTCCGCCAGAAACCGTATTGTTCTTTGAACTCGTCAAAAGAAAAAGCGTCGCTCTCTGCATCAGGGATCTCTATCGATCCATCCTCATTTCTTCTAAGAGATTTCAGCGTCTGCAAAGCCCATTTTTGCTGTGTCGGAATTCCTTTTTCACTTGTTTCGAAAGAAATTGTGTTCTCACCAATCTGTATCTCCCCACTGTTATGCATCTCCATAATCGTAGATAGAAACCCGTTATGGTCAATTTCCTGAAAGGGATTCTTGATTACAGCATTGAGAAGGTAACCCGGTACATCGTAGAGTCTGTAGCCTATTTCAGACTTCACCTGTGGTTCGATCCCGAAAAGTATGAATGTGAAGAAGATCACGAAGAAAGGAACTGCTATTTGGAAGCCAATCAAACCAGAAAGAAAGGCTTGCTGGAACATAGCGGATTCATGTTCCTTACGCAATGCACTTTTACTTATAGTTGTATTGACCACATTTGGCATCGTATTAGCAATGCTCTTCGGAAATGAGATCTTGATTTCGCCAGAAGCATTTGAAAGAACCGACTTCATTTGCAGTTTGACAAGGTTTCCTTCAATTTCAAAACTCGCTTCCTTAAATGGTCTAACAGAAATATCATCCTCTGTAAGTCTCGAAATTATCGTTTCTGGAAGCTCCATAGCGAGAGAAATATCCCTTGTCATAGCGTCGGAATTCGGTTCCCAGAATCTATAGCTTAACACAGCTATATCCGAACCCACCTCAACGACTCCCGAAATAACGTATTCGGTATTCATGACAAACTCACTCACTTCCTGTTCAAGGAAGATCCTGGCGTCAAAACCTCCCGGAGAAGAGGAGATCTCTTTCACAAATCCAGCATCATTAGGAATTTCAACCGAATAAGACTTCAGAACCGAAGGGTAAGATAAGTGTAGTTTTTTGGATGCCGTGCGATTATTACGGGAAAGTATGTAAACAGAAAGCTCTTCAACATGAAGATCACCTTGTTCGTCGAGCTTTGCATTTATCTCGACTGAATCTATCTTGTAAGGGGCAGATTCTCTCCAGAATCCGTTACCCAGGGCAATGAATATGAAGAAGCCGCTTACTATCATGAATATTATAAAGAAGTACTTTCTTTCGAATTTCCTTTTCATTTCATCTCACCCTTTGTATTATACTCTGCTTATGAAAACAACCTGAAAAACGGAGGAAGAGATGCTGACAAATAAACGGCTCTTCGTTTCGGATATGGACGGAACATTCTACCTTGGCGACGGACTTCTTAAGGGCAGTCTTGAATTCGCCAATGCGGTTCATCGTCTCGGTTCCAAACTCGTGTTTCTAACAAATAATTCATCACGCACACCTGAAGAATATATCAGAAAACTTACCAAAATGGGAGTTGATAGGACTCTTTTCGAAGTCTATACCTCCGGCGAAGCTACCATAAGCTTCTTGAAGCGAGATTTTCCAAATAAGAGAGTATTTTTGCTCTCGACGCCGTCGGTAAGGGAAATGTTCAGAAGAAGTGGAGTGAACTTAGACGGTAATTCCCCGGAATTATTAGTTCTTGCATACGATACGACAATAAACTATGAGAGGATCCGGAAAGCTGCTCTCTTCATAAGGCAAGGCATTCCTTTCATAGCGACTCACCCAGACGTCAACTGTCCCACGGAGGATGGACCGGTACCTGATGTTGGAAGTTTCTTGAGTCTTTTCGAAGCTTCCACGGGTCGTCGGCCCGATAACATTATAGGCAAGCCAGATCCGACTATACTGAAAATGGTGATGGATGACTTTGGCTACGGTCCGGAGGAAACAGTGATGATAGGAGATAGAATTTACACGGACATCGAGTGCGGTCTTAGAGCCGGCGTAGACACATATCTCGTTTTGTCTGGAGAAACAACAGCGGACATGGTACCTGATTCACATAGTTACGAAGTTGTCAATAACATTGGAGCGATCATAGAGATAATTGAAAGAGGCAATACTGTATAATAGCCATACGTTGGAGGTGGTTGAATGGTCATTCTTTTCATTGTAATTGGAATCATCGTTGTCTTGGCTCTTTGGCTCATCGGGGTTTACAACAATTTAGTTACCCTGAAGAAGAGAGTAGAGAATGCTTGGTCGCAGATCGATGTTCAGCTCAAGAGAAGACATGATCTGATTCCGAACCTTGTCAACTCAGTGAAGGGCTACATGAAATTCGAGCAGGAAACCCTGGACAAAGTAATTCAAGCAAGAGCAAAGGCCGTGTCCGCTCAAGGAGTTGGAGATAGGATCAAGGCCGAGCAGGAACTCGGCGGTGTGCTTGGTAGACTTCTTGCCATAGCCGAAAACTACCCTGATCTTAAGGCGAATGCTAATGTCTCACAACTGATGGAAGAACTAACTGCTACGGAGAACAAAATCTCTTACGCAAGGCAGTTCTTCAATGATTCTGCTACAAAGTTCAATACAAAAATCGAGATCTTCCCTAACAATCTCATCGTAGGCTTCTTTGGAGGAAAGTTTGAGCAGTTCCCGTTATTTGAAGTTACTGAAGCCGAACGAGAAACACCCAACGTAGATATTAACTTCTGAGAGTTATGTCTTTCACCGTAGATTTCTACGAAGAAAGCAGGAAAAATGTCAGGAAGACCATCGTCCTTGTGATGGTCTTCCTTGCTATGATGATTGCCTTCGGTTTGATCATCGATCTGATATTTGGGATATTGCCTGTCTTCACTTTTGTTTTTCTTGCCATTGCTCTCGTGCAGACTTTGATCTCCCTCTCTTCTGGAAAGGATATTGTTCTTAAATCGGTGAAGGCTCGTGAAGCAAGAACAGACGATCCCGAAGAGCGGCAGTTAAGAAATATTGTTGACGAACTTTCCCTGGCGGCGGGAATGGCAAAGCCACCCGAAATCTACGTGATAGACGACGACTCAGTGATCAACGCTTTTGCCACTGGTAGGAAGCAGGAAAACTCGGTAGTGTGTGTGACTACAGGTCTCTTGAAGAGTCTTGATCGTGAGGAGACTTCCGGTGTAATTGGCCATGAGTTGAGTCACATAGTAAATAGAGATATTTTACTCATGACTCTAATTTCCGCGCTTCTTGGCGCAGTGGTTATAGTTCAATCGCTAGCCTTTCGGGCTTTGATTGCTCATCTTAGATTTGGAGCGATCAGTGCTACGTCAAGGACAAAACGTTCCTCAAAGAAAAATGACAATTCGGCGCTTGCGATAATCGCCTTTCTTGCCGCGGTCGCAGGATTAGGAGCGTTATTCTCGTTCATAGGAAGGCTTTCTCTCCTCGCGGTATCTAGAACGAGGGAGTACTTTGCAGATGCGCGGGCCGTTGAGCTGACCAGAAATCCCTTGGGACTTTCCAGAGCTTTGAGAAAGATCGTTACCAATTCTGCGAAGCTTCAAACCGCCAATGTAGCAACAGCTCATCTGTTTATCTCCGATCCTTTGAAGAGAAGGATAAACAACAAGAGTTCCTTTTTTGCGTCTTTGTGGAGTACACATCCGCCTATCGCAATGAGAATTTCAATCCTTGAAAACAGATCTTTGAAAGAGATAGAGGATGAACTCTCCGACTACATCTGACCGTACATGACTCTCCAATGAATTCACTCAAGCGATGAGTTAGAGGAAACGAACCTGTAAC